>JAISQS010000249.1 GCA_031274045.1 Planctomycetaceae bacterium
AAGGAATAGCGGGGGGGAATGGAATTTTAAAATATTCTTCCATTACCTTCCCTTAACTTCCCGTAAATAATTTTCAACAACGTGCGGCGTGTGTTTATTGGTAGTTGATTTGATTTGGTTTTTGGGTATTATGTTGTCTCGTGCGGGTTGTGTTTCTGTTGGCATGACGGCGCGAATTTAATTTACACTCGTCTAAACTGTCCATACGTACTTTTGATCGACCACAATATATATTGCGTTGCCCTCAACAAATATTGCGTTGCCCGCAATATATATTTTGTTGTCCATAGCAAATGTTTTGTTGACCGCAGCGTGTATTTTGTTGACAAAAGCATACGGCTATTTGACCGGATCGTGTCCGCCAAATTTAAGGAAGTTTAACTCTACAACTTACAAAAATTTCACAAAAGAAAGAAAAAAACTCATGGGTAGAATCGGAATAGGTCTCAATTTAGAAGCCATCAGAACATCACACAAGTCATTCGAATGGGGCGTACAGTTCGCAGCAGAACTCGGATACGAATACATCGAACCAATGGTACATTGGGGACGAGAATTACTCAGCGAAGCCCGATACTTTCACAGCGTCTCCATGCTCGACGACCCCTTTCGGATTAGGGATTGCGTCGAAAAGCACGGCTTGAAACTGTCCGCCTTGTCTTCACACAGCCAACTCTCAAAACCGGAAATCGCCGTCGAATACTTGAAACAAGCCTCCAGATTCGCCAAAGAATGCGGCGCACCCGTCATCAATACTCACGAAGGTCACAAACAAACTTGGACAACAGAAGATGAAGACTTCGTTTTGATAAAATACTCCATCACCGAAGCCGAAAAAGTCGCCGCACGAAGAGGAATAAAAATCGGTCTCGAAATGCACCAAACATACTCTCTAATCCCCGAAAAATACGACCGCATCCTCAACCTCATACAATCCGAATTCGTCGGCGCAAATTTCGATACCGGTAACGCATATCTCGGAGGACAAGACCCAGTCGCATGGCTCAACAAAATCAAACACAAACTAGTACACATGCACGCCAAAGATATCTCCATCGAACAATCAGATGCCGAACGCGGGAAAGTTATGGGGACTGCAGTTGGCTGTGCTTGCGGCGACGGCGTTATTGATTGGGCTGCGGTCGCCGCCGTCTTGAAACCAATACCACAAGATATCGTCCTAAGCGTAGAATGCGGCACACTAGAACAAGCCGCACGAAGCATCGAACACCTCAGAAAAATCATACCCGCAAAGTAAACAAGATAGTTTTTAGTAGCTAGTTTTTAGTTTTTAGTAGCTAGTTTTTAGTTTGTAGTAGTAAGTTTTTAGTTTGTAGTAGAGAGTTTTTAGTTTTTGACGGACAACATCACGATCTCTGAAAACTAAAAATTGAAAATTGAAAACTACAAACTACAAATTGAAAACTACAAACTACAAACCAAAAACTACAAACTTACGCCAATTACACTAACCATTAACAATTAACCTTTACAAGTGATGAAAAATAACAAATATTTATCAAGACGCGATTTTTTCAAGGTTGCGTCTATCGGAGTTGCGGTTCCGATGTTGGTTCCGCGAGAAGTTTTCGCAGATACGGCAACAAACCGCCCCGGCGCAAATGACCGTATCGGAATCGCCGGAATCGGAGTCGGACGGCAAGGAAGCAGCGTTTTCAACGACGCAGCCAAAGACCGCCGAACAAACGTCGTGAGCATCTGCGACGTACATAAAAAACGCGCCGAATCAATCGCCGCAAAATACAAACTCTCACCAGATAACGCCCACCAAGATTACCGCAAAATAATCGATAACAAAAACGTCGACGCAATAATCACCGCCACTCCAGAACATTGGCGATCAATAATTTGCATCAACGCCGCACTTGCAGGGAAACATCTGTACGTCGAGAAGCCGATCACGTTGACCGTCGAGGACGGCGTGCTAATTCGCAAGGCTGCCGCGAAAACAAATATCATTTTCCAATGCGGAAGCATGCAACGGTCAATGTTGCAAAACTATCTCGGATGCAAACTCATCCGAGAAGGTCATCTTGGCAAAATAACAAAAGTTATCGCGTTAAATTACGAATCGCCTTGGCTGAATAATTTGCCGGAAGAAGCAACGCCGGAAGGACTGGATTGGAATCAATGGTGCGGACCAACCGAACCCGTACCATTCAACAAGGAACTTTTCATTCCGCGCGGCGCGCCGGGTTGGTTGTCTTTTAGAAATTACTCCGGCGGCGAGATGACGGGTTGGGGAACTCACGGATTTGATCAGATACAGTGCGCGCTCGGGTTGGACGATACGGGACCTGTTGAGATTTTAGTCGAAGGGGACAAATTGGAACCGCCAACCTACAATAAACCCGATAAACAAGATTACGGCAATAAGATTTGCTCGAGTCCAAAATTGGCATACCGCTACGAAAACGGAATAACCGTCGAACTAGGCAAAGCAAATCGAGGCGGCGCAATCTTCATCGGAGAGAAAGGGAAACTTGAAATATTTCGCGGCAGACTTGCGTCCAATCCAAAGGAGATACTTGAGGATTGGCTGGCGCAAAATGCGGATGTCAAGTTGCCCGGTCACATGACGGATTGGATAGATTGCATTTACAGCGGCAAGCAAACGATTGGGCATCTTGAAACCGGAATAAGAACGGCGGAGATTTGCCACATCCTAAACATCGCGCGCTATCTGGGGCGGAACTTGAAATGGGATCCGACAAAAGAAGAATTTAAAGACGATGCCGAAGCGAACACCTGGCTAAAACGCGAACACCGAAAAGGATTCGAACAACCAACCGTTTGACAACAAATTGTCTCCGAAAGAATGTATTGATTGTTGCGTAAAACCACAGAGGACAAAGTGGACATACACCGCGTCGTCTGTGGTTTTTTTCAAATTAAATAATAGCTCAAAGACACGGGAATATATTGAGCCGGTACAAATAACAAACGAAAATTTATTAGGATTGGTATTTTTATGCGAATGATTTTGGTTTATGGTGTGTGTTTTTTGTTGGTGTTTTTGGGGGCGGGGTTGTGCGGGCAAGCAGCTGACACAACGCTAACTCCGCCGGTTCATAATTTGCCCAATGTTGCCCATCGCGGGGCGTCGTACTCTTATCCCGAAAATACAATCGCAGCATACCGAGCAGCAATAAACGCCGGCGCGAACGGTGCCGAATGCGACGTGTACAAAACCGCCGATAACGCCCTCGTCCTCTCACACGACAGAACCACAAAAAGAACAATGGGGGGCGAAAATAAAGATATTACAAAATTAACATTGGAAGAGATTCGGAAACTTGATGCCGGAATTTGGAAGGGTAAAGATTTCAAAGGAGAGAAAGTGCCGACATTGGAAGAGTATCTTCTCTTGCTCAAAAATACAACATGCCGTCCGGTTATTGAGATTAAAATGGAGGGGATTGAGACGCTGGT
>JAISQS010000327.1 GCA_031274045.1 Planctomycetaceae bacterium
GGTGTGTGGTTCGCTTGCGGAGTTTAAGGCGGGCTTGAAATAGGTCGAACGGCAACTTCTCATTATTTCTTTCCAACACAAAAAGACGGAATACACGAAATTTTCATCAATACCGCCGCAAAAATAATTTCGCCTTAAAAATATTTTGTCAACAGATTGTGCAGATTTAACAGATTTTAACAAATTCTACCGAGCGATACTTTCATAACGGAATGTAATAATGGGACGAGAGCAAGCCTCGCCCCTACAATAAAAACTAATCTGTTAAATCTGTAAAATCTGTTGATAAAAATCTATTGACAAAAATATTCTCAAAATAAAACTTCCCATACCTTCCCTTAACTTCCTGTGAATTATTCCCCTTTCGCGTGTTTTGCGTTAAAAATATTTTGTCAACAGATTTTGCAGATTGATTTTTGTTATTATTTCATTTCGTCGTAGAATTTTTTGTATTCGGCTTTTTCGTTTTGGTTGTTGAATCTTACGTAGTGGAATTTTGGGTATCTGTTTTTTAGTATATCAATTCCACGACAAGGATCAGTGTCACAAAGGACGAAGGTTGGTGCTTGGGCGAGTTTCTTTTTGCCCAATTTGGCAAGAACTTCAATGTCATGTCCGTCCACCCGATAGACTCTTGCTCCGAATGCTTTTAATCTTTTGTGGAATGGTTCGATATTCATTACGCTTGACATTTTTCCGTCGCATTGGTAGCCGTTCATATCGACATATATCAACATGTTTCCGAGTCTATGAAAACTTGCGGCTTGTACGGCTTCCCAGAATTCGCCTGATTGACATTCGCCGTCAGACATAAGCATTACGACTCGTCCTCTTTCGCCGATCATTTTTCTTGCCCACGCAATACCGGCAGCTTGACTGATTCCTTGACCCAGCGATCCGGTCGTCAACTCCATACCGGGCGAATGTTCCGCACCTATCATCTCAACCCTACTGCCATCGTGATCATATTGATCCATTCCCTTCTCGTCCATTCGTTTTGCCGCGATCAAAGTTGCGTAAAGTACGAGAGCGTATTGTGCCGGTGACAAAATGAAATTATCACAGTCCAATCTGCCCGCTCCGTTATAATCCGCACCGGTTATCGCGGGTACACCCGATTTTGGAGTCTCCGTAAATTTATCCGGCAAAATCGCACGCTCCAACGGCGCAAGACGAAGCACCTTGCCATAAAGAACAGCAAATATCTCCGCCGCCGAACAAGCCTGACTCAAATAACCACCATTACGCGATATCGTATGCGCAAGAACACGCCGACGAATCTCATAAGCCATCTTTTGAACACGAATTTTCCATCTGTCCGAACTCATATTTATCCTCTTTATACTCAACTTTTCTTTGTTATCCACCGCCATCTGAAACAGAACGCCGTAAAAAATAAGCGAGCAGTCGCCTACATCACAATGCCTACCCAACACATGCCGCTCAACCTAAAAACGACACGAACCAATTAACGATTGTAGATTATACGATCTGAAATCGGGAAAATTATCTTTGCGAACAAAAAATCTGAATTTTTGTAATATATCAACGAAATATCCGTATCTAATCAACATTATTTCTAACCCTAAAACGTATTTTAGCACGCAGATGACGCAGATTTTAAAGATATTCGCAGACAAAGAATTATTATACAGGCGTTTTATTATACGGGCGTTTTACAGCATTTATATTGAAAATCTGCGCAAGTCCTGACAATTTGCGTCATCTGTGTATCAAAAAAGGTTGTGTGTCAAAAAAGGTTTGGTGTTATGTTTGTGGGGGGTTGAATGGCGGGGGATTATCGTTTGCGGAGGTTATGTTACAATTTGTCGCTCAAATTTATTCTGTTGCTTTATTGTATTGGCGGCGGATTGAGTTTTGGATTACCTTGTCGGCACGAGAGTGGAGTGGGTGTTGCCTTTGGTTGGTGTCACCGATTATGTGTTGTTTATTGTTGTGCTGGCTTCGGTGTGTAGAGCGTTCATTGAGATATTGTATAAAATTTCATGAACGTCAACCCTTCAACAAACTTTTTACAAGGAGAAATTAAATGATCGTTACAACAAAAGATCTATTCAAACACGCTTACGGTAAATACGCCGTCGGCGCATATAACATTAACAATTTAGAGCAGACAGTCGGTCTGTTTCGCGGGAATCTTGGCAAAAAAGCTAAGAACGAAGAACCGCTGGACAACACGAAAAGTGCCCCATTCATAATTCAAATTTCGCGCGGGGCAAGATCATACAGCGATAAACGTATGTTGGAAGCGTTGATCAATTCGGCAAATGAAGTTTTTCCTGAAGCGTTATTTGCGTTGCATCTTGATCACGGTACGGAGGAGGCTTGTTATGATTGTATTGACAGCAATTCTTACAGCTCGGTTATGATTGACGCGTCGCATGAGGAGTTTGCCAAGAACATCGAGATAACAAAACGAGTTGTTGAGCGCGCTCATGCTAAGGGTATAGTTGTTGAGGCGGAGTTGGGGCAACTTGGCGGAGTTGAGGAGGATGTTGTCGGCAGTGTCAAATTGACAGATCCGAGTCAAGCCGCCGAATTTATTGAGAAGACCGGAGTTGATTCACTCGCGGTAGCAATCGGCACGTCGCACGGCGCGTTCAAATTTACAGGAAAGCAAGGATTACATTTTGACGTACTTGAAAAAATCCAGAAAGCTGTTCCGGCAAATTTTCCACTTGTAATGCACGGCAGCAGCAGCGTACCACAAGAATGGGTCGCAAGAATCAATAACGCCGGCGGAAAATTAAGCGACGCAAAAGGCGTAGACGAAGCACAATACCTGCCCGCCGCAAAACTCGGCGTAACAAAAATAAATATTGACACAGACGGACGACTCGTCTGGTGCGCAATTCATAGAGAACATTTCAGAGATAAACCCGAAGACTTTGACCTACGCGCTCCGGGTAAAGTATTCATGCAAGCATACGCAGAATACATCATTCACAAAAACACCGTTCTCGGAAGCGCAGGTCAACTCGAATCCGTAAGAGAATCACTAATACCAAAATCAAAAAGCTGCTGTTGCTGCGGATGTAATTGATAGATGACTCTTCTCTACTCTTCAACAAAATAATTTACAGGATAAGGTAGTGGAAGAATATTCAAAACTTCCATTACCTTACCCTCCTGCGAATTATTCACACAAACAACAATTAAAAAATTAAAATTAACCCATGTCTGACCTATATAATCAAGTTCAAGAAGCCGCCGGATTTATTCGGAGTAAATGGAACGGTGCCGCAAAATGCGGAATTATACTCGGCACCGGTCTTGGTAATCTTGCGAAACAAATTAAAGCTACGGTTACGTTGTCTTATGCGGAGATACCGCATTTTCCGCAGTCAACAGTTGAGTCGCACGCCGGTAATCTTGTTATCGGCACGCTCAATGATGTCAATGTTATTGCGATGGAGGGTCGCTTTCACGCTTACGAAGGTTACTCGGCGACTCAAATAACGTTTCCGATTCGTGTGATTCGTGAGTTTGGAGCGGACACGCTTTTTGTGTCGAATGCTTGCGGTGGCATGAATCCGAATTATCAACAAGGCGATATTGTCATAATTGACGATCACATCAATCTGCTCGGAATAAATCCGCTCATTGGCATCAATGACGATAGACTCGGACCTCGTTTTCCAGACATGTGCGAGCCGTATTGCAGGCAGATGATTGAGTGGGGTTTGGAGATTGCAAGGAGAGAGAATTTTGTTGCGCACAAAGGTGTGTATGTTGGAGTATTGGGTCCGAATCTTGAGACGCGGGCGGAGTATCGGTTCTTGCGCGGGATTGGTGCGGATGTTGTTGGTATGTCAACAGTGCCGGAGGTTATCGCTGCGGTTCATGCCGGTATGAAGGTGTTGGGATTGTCAATTGTTACCGACTTATGCTTGCCGGACTCGCTCAAACCGGCAATCGTCGAAGAAATCATCGCAACCGCAAACAACGCCGAACCCAAATTAACAAAAATCGTATCCGGCGTAATCGAAAAAATCAAAAATCAAAAATCGAAATAATTCACAAGAAGATAAGGTAAGATAAAGGAAGAATATCTTTTTACGTATTAAAATTTCGTTTTTGTTGTAAGAATGAATTTCGCATATTTCGTTTTTTCGTGTGTTTCGCGTTAAAAATAAAAAACTAATTTTAATGAAGGCAGGCGAGCCGTTTCGCCGAGCTTTCTTGGTGAATATGGTGAATATGGTGAATAGCGTTGGTAATTGAGTCATACTTCCCATTACCTTCCTGTAAATTATTTGCACGGACAATAAATCAAAAATCAATTCGGTGTTATTTGATATTCGCGCGGTTGCAATGTAGGACAAAAAATTGTGACTGCTTAAACTATCCAATTTGTACTTCAATTTGTACTATAAATTGGACTAACAATTCGGGAAACCTAAAAGTGAAAAAAACTAAACAATTTTTTTTGGGAATATCGGCTTTCGTTCTTATTTTTTGGTTGCAATCTGCTTGTCTTTTTTCGGACGGCGGCGCGGCGGTCAAATCGGAATCGCTTGGAGATTACATCCGTTTAACGCAGCAAGAGGGACGTTTACAGCCGACTTCGCTTGATACGGCTATTGTAAAATTTGTCAACAAAAAGACGGGAGTTAAAGTCGATTTAATCGGGGCGGTGCATATTGCGGACAAGGAATATTACGAAGCATTGAACGACGAATTCAAAAAATACGATGCCGTGTTATTTGAACTCGTAGTAAACGAAACGGACAAAAACGGAGATGAAAAACTTGACAAAAGGATTTTTGAAACGAAAAAGAAAAAAAATGCCTACTCAGATATGCAAGGAAGTTTCGGAGAATTTTTGCAACTATCACATCAAGTTGATCACGTTGATTACACGGCAAAAAATATGGTTCATGCCGATCTTTCGTTGCAAGAATTTTTGCAAAGAGTATCCGAACGGGGCGATATATTTCTTATGTTGCTCCGCGCGGCAATGATGAGTTTGCAACAATCAGAAAAATCCGCGTCAGCAGAATTGGAGACGCAGGGACGCATTATCGGATCGTTTTTTGCGTCAAATCCGTCGTTATCATTTAAGCGATCAATTGCCCGACAAATGACAAGCCAACTTGACGAAGCCGCAAATTTACTAGCAGGCGAAAGCTCCGCAATCATCTCCGACCGAAACGCAGCCGCCTTAAAAGTATTGAGAAAAGAGATAAAGAAGGGGACAAAAAAAATTGCCATCTTTTACGGTAGCGCACATCTCCCCGAATTTGTTAAGTCGTTGAAAAAAGATTTCAAGTTACAAGAAACCGAAGTCACATGGCTAGTCGCATGGGATCTAACAAAAAATAAAACAGCAAGAAAAAAATAAAACAATCCGGAGATCACACCGCGCTGCGTCACCAGTTGTGCATGATGTTGTCGCTGCGCGACTATCAAAAAAACACATCTTTTGCCGCGAAGCTGCGACGGACTGGAACGCGGGCGGGACACCTCGTTATACCACACAAAAATTCGCCGCGAAGCGGCGCGGACTGGAACGCGGGCGTCCCGCCCTCGTTATACCACACAAGTCATAAACGTATTTGCGTGTTTGTTTTGGAGCGGAACAACACCGGAGGTGTTGAATTTTCCGTGTTAAACTTTACTGCCCCCGTGCAAGCGGAGCG
>JAISQS010000361.1 GCA_031274045.1 Planctomycetaceae bacterium
TTCTCTCACATTCTTGTGAAAAATTCCCCAACAATTATTCACGAATAATTTGGAGAAGTTGGTCTACGTTTTCTTCTTTTTTTGCGGTTCAACCGTTTCAATAATTCCGATTTTTCCGGCACCCAAAGTAATTTTCATTTACTATTTCAACTTTGACCGAAAAATGAATGTAGCGTATTGTGCCATGAAAGGCACTCAAATAACTACCGGACGTAAACACAACGTACTCCGAATTTCGTTGGCACAAAAGAGTAAAAGCCGCAAACACAAATCAAATACAGCCGCAGATGAGCCAACGAAAAAGAGCCGGTGAACATTGCAAAGGCTCGAAGTACAAGCCGTTTAATTGCGGCACTCACCAAACTTCAAGGGGAAACAAAGGTGATGAGGCTCTCGAAAAACAAGAAAGTATATGAGACTGCCGCGAAACCGACGGATGTAGATTCGCAACGCAGCAATATTTATAAATCTGATCTCGTGTCGGATTGTGTGTCGGTTTGTTCCGAAGCGGCGTTGTTGGTGGATTTTGCGTCTGCGGCGCGGTCTTGCGATGTTGCTTTTTCGGGTGATTGTCGGTTTGGCGGAATTGGTGTCGGCAAAAAATCGGCAAAAGGTCAGCAAAAAATCTCTTTTCGTTCGGCGTTGTTGTCGATCTTTCTTTTTTCGGTGTTGTTGTTAGTGCGTCTGTTTTTTGGGTTCGACGCAACCGCGCCGGTTTATGCGGACGAGCAAGCAGTACAATCAGCACAAGCAAAATCTAAACCGACTTTGACCAACCCCGCAAAAAGCCAATTTTATCCGACCGCAGTTGTCAACCAGATTACAAAAATCGCCGCGAACGATAAAGAGGAAATGAAGCCGCTTTCGGATTGGGCAAAAAATACGATCACTATAATTGATGATTTGATTTGGGGTTGGGAGAGGCGTGAGTTTGATGTTTGTGAGAAGCGGCTGGAGGCGTTTCAGAAATCTGTTTATGAGTTGGATTCGCTTCGTAAGTCAATGAAGATATTTAAGGTCAAGAACTCTGATTTTGTGAACACTGCCAAAAAAGCCGGTGTTGGAATTGCGGGGGGCGAAGTCGATTTGCCGGCGGAGTCGGAGGCTGCGTTGGAGTCTGAATTGGAATCTGCTGTTGAATCTGATCAGGAGTCTGTTAGTGATTATGTTCCGCGTGCGATTGCGGTTGAGGAGTTGTTGTATGGGCTTGAGCGTCGTTATGTTTTTTGGAAGTTGGCGTTGGCGGTTGAGACTGGTGAAGGCTTTCCGGTCGCGGCTCTTTTGGACAAGAGCAAGAATAAAGAGCATTTGGACAAGCTCGCCAAATTGACGGCGGACGCGGAGAAGTTTTTGCTCAATAACAAACGAAAGTCGCCGCAAGGAGAACGGATTGGTGAGCTTTGGAGTAAGTATCTTGACACGAAGCCGCTTCTTGACGCGATTGAGTTACACAAGCGTATCATTTCATCGGACAAATTTAATCAATCGCACGAGGAGCAAAGTTTGGCTTCTGTTTGTTCGTTGATCAATGTCATTCTTTATCGGTTTGAGGATGTTCGTTTGACAAAGCAACAAGTTGTTTATCTTCGTTCGCCTTTGTTGCGGGTGTGGCGTGTTGAGCTTGAGTCGTGGGGGGCGGACACGGTTTCGCCGACGTTGTTGTTGCGTGATATTGAGTCGTATGAGAGTCAAATCGGGATGAGTGATATGAGGAATTTGTATCGGTCGGCATCGCGGATGGCGTTTTCAAAATCTGAGGCGGCTCGGCGGTTTGGTTTGATAACGCACGATATTTACGGCGGCTCGAATGTCAAATTTTACATCTCAAAAGTTTTGATCAATCATCTCCTTCCGACATCGGAAAAGGAGGTTAAACCGTTCCGTGAATATATTCAAAATCAATGTGTTGTCGGTCAACGTGAAGCGGATTTTGATCTCAAAGTTAATCTTATACCGGATGCGGAGCGGCTTCTGCTCTCGTTGGATGTTGCCGGTAGTATTTCGTCTGTCAGTCAGGCGAATGCTTTTGCAACCAAAATATATAATCGCGGCGAAGCCAAATGTACCGCACAAAAACAGATAGAATTGACCGAAGAAGGATTCCAACTCTCACCAACAGACGTAACCATCGAAAGCAACAAAATTCAATTGCGCGGAATCAAAACCGATTTTGACGGAATGCCAATCCTGTCGCATATCATGCGATCAATCGTGATGAACCAATACGAAGCGCGGCGAGCCGACGCAAAAAAAGAAGCCGGACGAAAAATCGAAAGACAAGTACGTCAAAGAATCGACTACGAAGCTGAAAAAGGCTTGATCAAAGCAAATGATAAGTTTGAAGACTTGCGTGAAGTATCTTCGATGGGATTTGGGATAACTGTTGAGAAGAAGAATTCGGTGACGGAGGAGCATTGGCTTTTGACATCTTGGGCGATTCGCAGTCCTGATACATTGAGCGGCAACACGCCTGCGCCGGAAACTTTGTCGGGTTCGTTTGCGGATATAAAGGTACACGAATCGGCGATCAATACCATTTTGAGCAAATTAGATTTTGCCGGAAAAACAGATACCGTCGGCAATTTTCGACAACTAATCGCAGACAGATTCAGACATCAAGGAATCACCGAAGACAGCGAAAATAACAACGTAATAATCGGATTTGACAAATATAATCCGATAGTTGTTCGGTTTGTTGATGGTGTTATTGAGTTGGTTATTTCGATTGACTCGTTAAAAATTGAGCGGCAAAATTACCGCGATTTTCAAGTGTACATAAAATACGAACCGGTGAGAGACGAAAACGGAAAATTAGTGCTAAAACGACAAGGCGTGATAAGTATTGCGAAGACGAAATTCAGTTCGCAGATCGCGTTGCGTGCAATTTTCGGTAAAATTTTTCCGGAAGATAAGACGTTCCCGCTCACGCCGAAGTTCTTGAACAGTGACGAACGTTTTGAGGGATTGACGACCGGACTGTGCCGTATTGGTAAAGGCTGGTTTGCAATCGCAATTGTAAACTCCGCATCCGAAGCCGACTCAATCTCCAAGACAAAAAATAACCCCACAACACAACCCAAAAAACAACTAGTCAGCGAACACATCCCAATAAAACAATACACAAGATAAACAACATCAAACCGCCGCCGACTTCTGTTATATTCTTTACGTTTAAAAATTATCGTTGACAATCGCAGTCGATAGATAACCGGCTGGTATTGATCCCAACCAACTCACTCGCACAAATCCGCGTCATAAGACTCCGCATCATACAACCAACTTCCCTGCCCTTAGTAACCCAAAGTTCCATCCAATCGCCCCAAACCAAAACGCCCCAAAACACATTCGCGTGATGTTAGCGATAAGGGCTTGACCCTCGTTATACCACACATCTTTCGATATCTTATTTTTTTAGAGAATACGGAATAAACGAAATAGGCAAAACAAACGAAATTTTACCATCAACTCTTTCGTTTATTTTGTATTTTTCGTATGTTTTGTATT
>JAISQS010000393.1 GCA_031274045.1 Planctomycetaceae bacterium
CTTACACCTTAAGTTAATACGTATGGGGCGTTGCCCTACGCTATGATATTTTGCCCTTTCAGGGCGTTGATACATTGCACTGATACAGTGCTTGATAAAAGGCACGATGTAAAAGCCCCACAAAAAACGAAATAATCAGTAAATTTTTAATTGTTCAATAAGGGTTAATGATGTCTTGAGCGGTGTAGAGGTGATTACGTTCAACAAAAACGGAGTCTTTGTATTTACCTTTACCTTCACACTCATCGTTTTGACATCCGACAACATTGGGCGATTGTTTCCATTCTTTCAATCGCATTGGATCCGAGCCTGCCCAATAACGGATCAACCCAACAGGAATCACCATCACCACAAACACCAACGTCAACACAATTCTTGAAACAATCATTCCCAAAACTTCCGCCAAACCAAACCAGACAAACGCCGCCGGTCTAAAAACAACAGGACAAACCATGTTGACAACCAACAAAATCAACGCAAACGTTACAAATAATCGTGAAAACGTAACCATAAACACGATCAAACAAAGTAACGTCAACGCCTGCCCCGTATCACTCTCTTTTTTCGAATCAATAAGTATTTTGTTCATTTTTTTCGGATTGGACTTTTAATTGCTCCATACTTTTTTTAACTGACGGAGTCGGAGTTTAAGTATTTCTGTAATGATTTCGAATTTTGATAAACGAAAATCTTTCAATTCGTTCAGTTCATCTTGGTTTGTTAGTAAATAAACCGGACATTTTCCTAATTCACCCAGATATTTTTTGGGAACATCGGCATTTATTTGTTTATCACACTGATAATTAGAATGCCAGTCTGGAATGAGAGCTTCTACATAGTAGTATTTAGCCTGTCCATCTTCTCCTAAATGATATTTGGGTAAATGCTCAATATCAAAAAATATATAGTTTGGCTCCTTTTGTATGAAATAAGCGATGTACGCCAAATTACGTACTGCTCTTTTAGGAAAACAGATATCAATTAATTGGTATGAAGGGACAAGCATGCACAGCAACATCAAACATGATATAAATTGCATTCGCCATCTATATGTAGTCGGATTCAACTGCGACAAAAGTGAGCTGATAACAACGATGGGAACAAGCCAAATATGCGGGTTATAACGTGGATACCAAATGTAGGGTAATACGAATATACTTGCCAAAATCGCAATTAAGAAAAACCATGTATCTCTGCCTCGTATAAAAAATATCGCTAACAAAGAAAACCACATTGGGATAATAAAAAAATCACCAAAATACCCATCCGTTTGTATGTGTCTATCTGTGAATAACCGATTTACAGTAATGTTATGTATTCCAAATTTCCTTCCTTTCCACTTGTGCACACCTGGATACCAACCTATCTTATCTGTGGGAATCAAGTAAGCAAAAGCAAATTGTTGTACTTTATTTGCCCCATCTACATTACATTCAGACGAGTGCTTCATAAATTCAATTCTGATATCATCCTTCTTTACGGAATGAAGAGGATAGAGAGGAGTGAAATGATAGTATAAATTATGAAGATATGGATTAATACCAACAATTAATGACAATATCGTTGCAAAGCAAATCGTAACAGTTAATGTACAGTTAAGTGATTTTTTATTCCAGAGTCCACAAAAAATATGAGGCACAAGAATAAAGAAAAGAAATACTGAAACAAAAATAATGCCTGTAAATTTGAGATTGGTCGCGATTACAATACTTGCAATAATAAACGGTAGAAAACGTTTGTCTTTACCTTTAAGGTATGCAGCCAAAGAAAAAAAGAGTATTGTGAGAGAATCATAGAGTACGCCATCAACATATCCGGTAAACATTACATGAAGCATAATTGGATTCAATGCAGTAACTAAAGATAGGAAAAAGCGTTGATAATAATTGAGTTTAAATAGAGTTCCCAGCGCATTAAAAACAATAATTATTATGGTAATCAAGTATAAGATATGAGTGCTACCTCCTAAATCGATGTTACCTGAAAAAGCATAAAGTACAGCGTTGACGATTTCATCAGCTTTGGGATAATAATTTGACCAATAGAAGCTAGTGCCAACTCTTTGAGGGCTTTGTACCTCAAATTTGTGTTTCTCAACGCTAAAGTTATTATCAAAATCCCAAAGAGGAATCCAACCTGTTTTTATGTCTATTGATGCAGGTTTATGATAAGCAATAGAATCTCCATACTTGTCAGTAAAAAATGACCCGAATATAAAACTACAAAACAAGACGCACGAAAGTAATATCCAATGTACACAACACTTTGTCAACTTCCATTGGCAAGCCCACGCAACGGTAATGAGCATGATAACCAATGACGCTATGGCATGATACTTTGTAATCGGAATGCCAACGATGAATCCGAACGTAGCAACCATCAGGCACCAAAATGGGAATGAAAATAAACCGAGCGTCAATGGATACCAGTTGTCGGTTATCAATTGTTCAATTTTTGAAAATATACCGGTTACGGTTGAATTTTCGTTTTTTGTAATTTCATTTTTTGTTTCGTTAGTCATTTTTTTGAAGTCAAAAATATTGACGGTTAAATTTTTTAATTTTATGTTAAACGGACAAATGGTATTCGAAATATGGAGTTACGGTTTACGAAACAATCGCCATTCATGTTGATACCAGTAAAGGCGGTTGCTGGACGATTTTAGTAAAATCAATCCATCTTGCTCTCTCTCTCTCTCTCTCTCTCTCTCTCTCTCTCTCTCTCTCTCTCTCTCTCTCTTAACAATAGATTCAACCCGATTGATCGGACAATAATGAATCCATTCCTTTGCACTCGCTAAATCATGTAAACGGTTCATCAGACCACAGAAAAATGGTTTTGATGCCATATCTTTGTACAGAAAAAAACCGCCCGATTTAATATGGGACAACACATCGATAATTGCCTTTTCCTGAAATTTTGGCGGAATATGATGTAAAACATCAATCATCGAAACGACATCGAATTGTTCATCGGGAAGTCCATCTATCACACTGCGATATTTGAACAGTAATTTTTCTTGTTGGCTTTGGGGCAAACGATCACGCATCCGTTGTGCGACATCAATTGCTTTTTTCGACGAATCAAAACCGTACACAAATGATGCTCGATCCGTCTGAACCATTAGACCCGCCCACAAACCGGAGCCGCAACCAATATCCAACACTCTTGAACCTTCCGGAATAAGTGGGAGTAACTCATTAAACGGACAAATTTTCGGACGTAACCGCTGAATCCAACCGCTCAGATTTTTTTCTTCACGGTATAAATCATTGACAATAGTCAAAACTTCTTTATGAGTAATAATCATTTTTTAATTTTATAATCGTGATGAAAATGAAGTACCAGTCAGATGTGGACAACCTTTACAAAGTACCGGAATATTAGTTGAATCCTCAAGTAACTGCTCGCGTAATTTGCACATAATATCTGAATTACTCCCCCCAGTTTTCTTATCGAACAGGTTTCCAATTGACCAGTCGGGTCAGGCATGTGAGCACAACACAATCCTAAATTCCCTTTGGCATCATACGAGGCAAATTGCCATGGATTCAGGCATTTTTTGTCACTTGCATTGGCAATCATTTTTGTTGATCCGCCAGGCCAAAAAATTGGATATTTTGGAAAACGCATCGTTATTTTTTGTTTCAATTCAGCGTATGCTTGATTATCGTTATAAATTGTTTCTGAATAATCAATCTGTTTATTTTTTGGAAATGGTACTATGATGTTAAACTTCAATGACGCACAACCTGTTTGATAACACATTCTGACAATTTCTTCAACTTGTTCCGGTGTATGTTCGAGAACTGATTGTGTTAAGGGATAGGACGTATTAACAGGTTTCCTGGAATTAATTTTAGGAAGAATCTCTGACAGTTTATCGATGGTATGGTCGTACACGGAGATTTGAGTATCGCACAATCCTGATTGCAAAAGTTCTCCGTAATGATCTTGCAACAATAATCCATTAGTGATGATGCCGCACAATTTTCCTCTTCGACGTGTCATTCGAATCATATCGGGTAACGTTTTATTGAGAAGAGGTTCGCCACCTTGAAAACAAACAATCAAACAACGTCTATTCATTTCGTGGTCTAATATTCTTGCTGCGGACTCAACAGTTGATTCGTAATCCTGCCAAGGAGTGTGTTTTGACTCATTTTCAGCCTTACCATAAATACAAAATGGACATCGCAAATTACATCGTGAAGTAACAAAAATCGATACAAAAACCGGAGCAAGCTTCGATGGAATAAGAATCGGTGTTCGTCGTACAAACTTATGTTTCAAATAATTTAGAACAGCAACTTTGGAAAGAGATAATCCAAAATTCGTCGCTCTAAATAAATTCCAGTAACGTTTGAAGTTCATAATAAGGTATTGTCCCTTGTAGGACTTAAAATTGATAAAAATTTGCTACTAACAGGTAACTTAACATCACAGCCAAAGGTTTAAAAGTCAAAACTTCCTCAAGTGTGATCATCATTTTTTTGCACTATAATTGTTAAATTGCCAACGTAGCAAGGCATGATTAAACGTGCCAGAAATTTAGGAACACGTTTTAATATTGGTAACATCAGTTCACCTAGTCCACCATGCAATTCATACTGAATAACATTGCGGGCATATTCGATGCTCAAATATCGTGGACTTGGATATGAAGCCAAAACATCAAATCCGTGTTTTTCAAATAATGCTTTCAAATTTCTGGCTGAAAACGCAAATAAATGTGGTGTACAGTAAAACTCCCAACGCGATCCAAGTATTTTAGCTGCCCATGACGAAGTGTTAGGAATATAACACGCTACCAGTCCACCTTTTTTCAAGACCTTGCTAATTTGGTTCAATGTATTGTTTGGATTTCGAACGTGTTCCAACACATCGACCATTGTTACGAGATCAAAAAACTCCGCTCCTCCACAACATTCTATTTCCATTTGATCAAACCAACCATGAAATACATGTTCAAATCCAAACTTGTTGCGGAGTACATCCACACTTGCGTTACCGATTTCAACACCGTAAACCTCATAGCCCAGTTGTTCTGCCGTTTCTAATAGCATACCGGTTGCCGCCCCAATATCTAATAACCGCTTTTTTCCGTCTTCTCTCTCTCTCTTGCTTTAATGTAATTAAAAATCATGCGATTGAGTTTTTCCTTCAGTGGGCGATACACATTTTCGTCATTACCCCATATTTGCGGGTAATCCTCGTTGTAAATTTTATTCAATCGTTCATCAGACGGCTGTGGATAAATTCGAATCAAACCACACGTCACGCATTGTTGATATGATTCATTGTCTTTCTCAAAAAGACTTTTAAATGTTGATCCTGAGCAGACTTCACAAACAGTAACATTCATTTTTTCACCTCTGAAATTGAAAGTAGGTTTCAAGCAAAAAATAAAATTCCTCCGACACTGACAACCCATGCACAAGCATTGAATATAAATGCTTTGTCTTGCGTTAATACATCAACAGGACCATCACCATACCCCTGAATACAGCGAATTGAGTAACGAAAAACTCCGTACACTACAAACGGTGTTGTGTAAAGTAAATTTGTGGTACCGTGAACTGCGATTGTTTCCGGTGAAATCGTGTAAAGCATGTACGCGATCAGGCACATCATACTGCTTACACCGAGTAAAATATTGAGGAACTCTATCGGATAACTTTCAAGTGATTTTCGTGCAATATCTTGTTTTTCGTAATTTCGTGTTAATTCCAACCGACGCTTACCGAAACCAAGTAACATGGCAAGCGAAAAACCACAAACGACCATCCAGTTCGACGGCAAAACAGCAACTGCGAGGCAACCGGCAAAAATTCGCAACACAAAACCTGTCGCAATCGACATCACATCAAGAATAACTTTGTTACGGAAATAAAAGCAATAGGCAAGATTATTGACGAGGTAAAAAAGCCCCAACACTAATACCGAGTAGGAAACAAATTGTATTGCGGCGGCAGCGGCGATCAACGCCAACACAACAAAATAAACGATACCGAGTAACGGGGAGATCACACCAGATGCAATTGGTCGTTTACTTTTTCTAGGATGTAAAGCATCTTTGTGCCGATCTACAACATCATTGAGAGCATAAACGCTACTCGCCCAAAGGCAGAAGCAAAAAAATGCAAGAATAATGTGCAAAAAATTTGTGAAACTCCACGCTGCAGGATAGATCAATAAAGGAGCAAGGACAAATGAATTTTTAATCCAATGTTTAGGTCGCGCAATACGGATAAACCCAACAAATAATTCCGACAACGAATGGGAGTTCTCAATCAAATAATCAGATTGAAACGGAATTGCTGTTAAAATAGGGGGGGGGGGGGGTAGATAGAGTGTCCGTAACGTCGGAAATGACATTTAATTCAGGAGTGTCCTGATAAATCTCTGAATATGATTTAGGTTTATGAAGTTCCATTGCAATTTTATTATGTTGGTTATAGTGGTGTCCGGTTATCTGGTTATTTCTATACTTTTTACACTTGAAAATTCCCATCACTATCGCAATCAAAATGATATTGTTACCGCAATGAGTCTTTGCCAATTCGTGACTGGTGACCAACTTCCCCATCCCTTAATAACCAATTAGCCCCCCAGCCACGCGCCCTTAGCCCCGGATTCATAAAGCATAAAGTCCAACAAAAAAATTGAGGCGAAATGAATCCAATCTAGCGACGTACACTGACTTATGGCCAATCGAAAAGCCAACAATACCCCACACAACCAATCAGGGGATAACGGCGCGTGCGGGGGGGCTTCATTGTTATTAAGGGAGGGGAAATTGGTTACCTGTTGCGAATCGATTAAGACTCAATATTGGTCGTACAAATTTTCAATGTAAATTTATAAAAGAGGAAATTTCAAGTGTAAAAAGTATAGTCACGAAAAAACCATGATTATTAAAAAACCAAACCAATTGACGGTGACACATTATTGTTGTGCTTTTGTTAGTGTGATGATTTTGTTCGCGTTCTCTTTTGCGGTTATTTTGGGAGCTGCGGAGGAGCGTCCGAATATTTTGCTTATCCATGTTGACGATGTCGGCTGGGGCGATTATACGGTTTACAATCCCCAAAGCAAAATTAAAACGCCGGAGATAGATCGGCTTGCGGCAACCGGCATCCGCTTCAATGCCGCTCATACACCTGCGGCTCTTTGTGCGCCGACCCGTTATGCTTTGCTTTCGGGAAATTATCCATGGCGCGGTCGTTATCCCGCCGGTACGTGGGGTTTCCATTCGGAAACACAATTCCTGAAAGGGCAAAAAACATTTGGACATTTCCTCAAAGAAGCCGGTTATCACACATCAATTTTCGGCAAGTTAAATGTCGGATTTGTGTATGAACGGATGCTCGGACCGAACAAGCCGGACTTCACGTCAAAACTTGCGGAGGGTCCGATTCAATGGGGATTTGATTATTCGTTTGTTATTGCGCGGGGACACCAAAGTCCTCCGTATGTATTTTACGAAAACAATATTCTTGTCGGTGACGCGTCGCAAGTGAAGACTTTGACTGAAGGGCGCAAGCCGAACGGCGGAGTTATACCGAGTACCGGACCCGGACTTCCTGAGTGGAATAGTGTTGAGGTTGGGCGGCAATTGACGGAGAAGGCGGTCGCGTTCATCGACAATCACATCGCACAAAATAAAGCAGAAGGAAAGGATCGACCTTTTTTGATTCATTTCAATTCAGACGGCGCGCATGGACCTTACACGCCTCCGAAAGAGTTGTTTGGGCGAAAGCTGGCGGGTGAAACCGGCATGACACCGCATACGGACATGGTTCTTGAGACGGATGTTCTTGTCGGGAATTTTGTCAAAGTGCTGAAGGATCGCGGTATTTACAAGAATACTTTAATAATAGTAACGAGCGATAACGGAGGTATTCCAAATGAGCGAGAGCAGCACGGACACGATGCGGTCGGCGGGTTGCGCGGACAAAAGAGTCAGATTTGGGAAGGCGGACATCGCGTACCGTTTATAGCTCATTGGGGCGACGATACGGAAGGCGGATCGAAAATTAAACCCGGCACCATCTCAAATCAGGTCATTGCAACTTTAGATTTAGCCGCAACTTTTGCCGAGATAGCGGGAGTTGAACCCGGTGAAAATCAGGCACTTGACAGCTTGAGTATTTTGCCAATCTTGCTTGGAAAACAAGATGAATCGAAACCGTTACGGGAGTTTTTGCTGGTTCAATCAAGTCCGGGCAGAAGCACAAAAAACGACAAAATCCCGCCCGAACTCAAAGAAAAATTCCAAAATAAACCAAGACCAATCAGAGCTTACAACGCATTCATAGCACAACAAGCACGCGACGGAGGCTTTGAAGGAATCGGACATGCCATCATAAAAAATGACTGGAAACTATTTTTGGGATTAACTGACAAACCGGAGTTCCTCGTCAACCTAAAAGATGATTTGAAAGAGCAATCAAACTTGATCGATGAACCTGACAACAAAGAGCGGATTGACGAATATAAGTCAATTTACAGCTCCGTAAGAAAATCGAAACGAAGCACGCCGGCATTGAAAATCAATAAGTAATCGGCTATCGGCTGTATCGGTTGTTGATGCGGATTGGTTGGTAATTGGTGTGTGTTGGGTATGCCGGAGCTGATGTATAGAATGGTTTCGGTGTACCTTTTTGTAAGCACGCAGATGACGCGGATTTTAAAGATATTCGCAGATGAAGAAATATAATGAAATCAATCTGCGTAAATCATGATGATCTGTGTTATCTGTGTGCTAAAAAAACGATAATCCCACAAAATCCGAAATAATCAGTTTATTTTTATGTCAAAATTATTTTTCATTTTTTCGTTTTTATTTATTTGGTCAAATTTATTTTTTGGTATTTGTTTTGCTGATGGCGGCAGACCGAACATTATTTTGGTGTTGATTGATGATATGGGTTGGAGTGATCTTTCTTGTTTTGGTGGTGAGGCTGTTCGGACTCCGAATATAGATCGTCTTGCCAAAGAGGGGATTTCATTTTCGCAATTTTATGTTGCTGCGCCTTTGTGTTCGCCGTCTCGTTGTGCGGTTACGACGGGTCAATATCCGAATCGTTGGCGGATTACATCTTATCTTGATAATCGACAGCGTAATATTGAGCGTGGTGTAGCACAATGGCTTGATGTTTCTGCGCCGACGCTTCCTCGTTTTTTGCGTGAGGCGGGTTATGCGACGGGGCATTTTGGCAAATGGCACTTGGGCGGTCAACGCGATGTCGGCGATGCTCCGTTGATCAAGGAGTACGGATTTGATGAATCATTGACAAATTTTGAGGGTTTGGGTTCGCGTGTTTTGCCGTTGTTAAATGCGTTTGACGGAACAACTCCGAAGAAGCACGCACTCGGTTCGGACAACTTGGGACGCGGCGAAATCAGATGGGAAAACCGTAATCGGGTGACAACTCGTTATGTTGATGAGTTGATCAAATTTATAAAGAACGCGGACAAAAATAATAAACCGTTTTACGCGAATCTCTGGACGGATGATGTTCATTCACCGTTTTTTCCTGCAGCAAATTTACGCGGCAACAGTTCCAAAAAAGATCGTTATCGAGGAGTGCTTGTTGAGCTTGATCAGCAACTCGCACCGTTATTTGAACTCGTGCAAAATAATGAAAAGTTGAGGGATAATACATTGATCTTTTTGTTCAGTGACAACGGACCCGAACAAGGTGCCGGTTCGTCTGCGCCTTTGCGCGGATCAAAGGGTACGTTATACGAGGGAGGGATTCGTTCGCCGCTCATCGTTTGGGGCAAGGGGCTGCTGAACAAACAAAAACAAGGCTCAAAAAATAATCAAAGTATCATTCAATCGACTGATCTTGTTCCGTCTGTTTTGAAAATTGCCGGAGTTAAAACGCCGGATAAAGTTATTTTTGACGGCGAAGATTTTTCAGAAATACTACTCGGCAACGCAACAGAACAAAAACGAAAAAACCCAATCTTCTGGCAACGCCCGCCAGACCGAAGCGGAACAAAAAAAGAGCCGTTGCCGGATTTAGCGTTGCGCGAAGAGCAATGGAAATTCCTAATGCAATTCGATAACTCACTACCACAACTCTACAACATCGAAAACGATCCAAGCGAATCAAAAAACCTCGCCGAAGAACATAAAAACATCACAACAAACCTGCAAAAAAAATTAGAAAAATGGTACAAATCAATCGCCGAGCAACAACAATAATCTTATTTACGACCTGATTTTCTTACAAAAACAACCTTAGTAACCCGTGAATCTCCCACAAACATAACACCAAACATCTTTTGGCACGCAGATGACGCGGATTATCAGGATTTGCGCAGATTTTTTATAGATGTCTAATCTTCTTTATCTGCGCATATCTTTAGAATCTGCGTTATCTGCGTGCTAAAAAATATAAAAGAGCTAAACAAAATTATAGAGTATAAAATGACAGAGCAGGAATTAAAGAAACTTATGGATGATTTGGTAAAACCACCATTTGAAAATGAATGGGTTGAGTTCAAACTCAATTACCATTCATCGGAAGAAATCGGTGAACAAATATCCGCCCTTTCAAATGGTGCGTGTACTCAAAATCAGCCGTATGGATATTTGATATTTGGAGTAGAAGATAATACGCACATTATTAAGGGAACTACATTTAAGGGAAAAACGCACAAGGCAAAAGGGGGCGCAGATATGGAATTTTGGCTGACAATGCGTCTCAATCCTAAAATAGATTTCTCCATATATGAATTTGATTATGATACGCAAAGACATATTACTCTGTTTATTATTCCGGCAACACAAAAGCAACCGGTTGAGTTTCTCAATCAGGCGTATATACGGATTGGGAGTATTACCAAAAAGTTGAATGAATTTCCTGATAAGCAGGCAAAGATATGGAAAATGGAATCCACACCTTTTGAAAAAGAGATTGCAAAAGACGGCTTACAAATTTCTGATATACCCAAGTATTTAAGTTGCGAAACGTATTTTGATTTAATGAAATTGCCTTATCCCACAAATCAACAAGGTGTGGTTGAAAAATTTTTAGAAGAAGGATATGTTGTAAAAAATACAAGTTATGCCATTACAAAACTGGGCGCAATACTGCTTGCAAAAGAATTAAAGGATTTTGAAAACGTAGAGCGAAAATCTCCGAGAGTCATCGTATACAAAGGGAAAAATAAAGTAGAAACGATTAGAGAACAATGTGGGTCTAAAGGATATGCTGTTGGTTTTGAAGGTTTAGTAACTTGGATAAATAGTCAATTACCCGCAAATGAAGAAATTGGCAAGGCACTTCGGACGGAGTCGCGTATGTATCCCGAAATATCAATCAGAGAATTAGTAGCGAATGCTTTAATTCATCAAGATTTCACCGTGCGAGGCTTTCCAATGATAGAAATATTTTCTGACAGAATCGAAATATCAAATTCAGGAACGCCGTTGGTAACACCGAAGCGATTTATTGACGGTTATATTTCACGAAACGAAAAATTAGCGGATACAATGAGGCGGATGGGATATTGCGAGGAAAAGGGGAGTGGGATGGATAAGGTAATATTTTACAATGAACTCTACCAACTGCCGCCAATCAACGTTACCGTTGCCGAACATCGAACAAGTGTAACGATATACAGCTACAAAGCGTTAAATCATTTGAATAAAAGCGAAAAAATACGAGCATGTTACCAACATGCTTGTTTGAAATACGTTTCCAATGAAAAAATGACAAATCAGTCGCTTCGGGAACGATTCAAAATTGAAGGTCAGAATTCGGCTGTTGCATCAAGAATTATTAGAGATGCGTTAGAGGCAAAAGAAATCAAAGAAGATGATCCTGGCAGTAAATCGAGAAAATACGCAAGCTACCTCCCGTTTTGGGCGTAGTTTTTTATTTGACGGTTATTTGATAAAACACCGGTTTGGTAACCGTAAGTCCTTATAAATAAGGATTTCTTATTTGACGGTTATTTGATAAAACGCGAAATACACGAAAAAACAATATGCGAAAATTTTAATAAACACTGGAAATAAACACTGGAAATAAACACATTTTTAAAATCACTTTCGCGAATTTCGTTTTTTAGCGTGGTTCGCGTTAAAAAAATTATTTCGTTATGTTTCGTTATTTTGATTGTTTCGTATTCTCAAAAAAACATCTCAAAA
>JAISQS010000470.1 GCA_031274045.1 Planctomycetaceae bacterium
TACTACAATTGCAGTTTTCCAGAAAAAATATTTCGCTGATATATTACGTTTTTATCAAAAATCTCCATAGCCCAATTCTAACACTTTTGTTGCCAGTTAATTTCCGGCGAAAGCCTAAAAGGGAATTTTCAAGTGGAAAAAGTATAACTGATAAAAACAACAAGCGGAAATCGCTGAAAAATGGAAAGAGCGGAAATTTGTAAAAGTTCATATTCCGCGCTTTCCGTATTTCCGCGCTTTCTGTGTTGAAAAAAATTCTAAAAGAATAAAATCTAATCAAACATGTCTTGCATTTTTTTGCAAGTTGGAATACTATGTGTGGCAACTCGCTGTGTTGGCGGGTTTGGTTGTGACGAGTTTAGATTTGTTTTTTTATGACAAATTTAACTCGTCTGTTTAAGTCAATGATTTATCGTTACAAAAAATGATCGTGTTGTCAAAAAGAGCAACGCTGTATTTTACGCGATGATAAATTATTTAACATTTAGTTACATTTTTTCAAAATGTACCAACAAAAATTTAGGAGAAAAGATCATGAAAAAGACTATTTCAATGTCAATGTTTGGCGAAAATACCTTGAATTTCAAGGGCGAGATGAGTTATGTTAAAATAGGGGGGGGGGGGGGGTATACCGTAAGGGTAAAAATTACCGTCTCAATTCATCTGACAAACCATCTTTGGTTTTTTTTGGTTTTACTCTTGTTGAGCTTCTTGTTGTGATAGCGATTATTGGGATGTTAATTGCACTTCTTTTGCCTGCGGTTCAGTCGGCGCGCGAAGCGGCAAAACGAATGCAATGTTCAAACAACCTGCGTCAAATAGGTCTCGCCGTTCACAACTTCAACGATGCTCAAAATGGTCTTCCGCCTTTGGTGGTTGCCGGACGACATACTTATGTATATCCAGGCGGCAGTCTTGGTTATAGCCGTCTCCAGTCACCGACGATTTTTGTGTTCTTGCTTCCTTACATGGAGAAGCAGGCAATCTATGATTTGATATCTGAAGATTTTGCCACAACACCGCCAAACAATTTTTGGTGGGATGCTTTGCCTGATAAGAACTCAATGATCATCTCAACTTACATTTGCCCGTCACGCGGACGAAGAGTTGCCGACAATCCGACATTACCCGACACTGCATCAGGAGCTCCTTCGCGTGCAACGGACGGATTCGTTAGTGATTATGTTTCAGTAGTATCCGCCGCTACTCCGGCAACAGATAAAACTATCATGCGCGACTATATGTTTTTCGATACTGGCAGCTCCGCTACTGTACCGGAATCTGCCGTACCACAATACGGACCCTTTACTCGTGCGCTCGTGTCATCATCACCAACGGGTTGGGTTCCTAGTGATGACATGAGCCGTTTTGCAGATGGAGCGAGTAACCAATATCTTTTTATTGAGAAGCATATTCCGAGTGACAAATTCAAGAAATGTCAAGAAGGTTTGGCGACTGATGCCGCCGAAGGGTCTGCTGCGGAACCCGGCTATTGGGATTGTGGAGTACAAGTATTACGTTCCGCACCGGCGACTCCCCAAGATAGTGGTGCATTTCATAACAATATCGCCATATACAACCCTGCCCGCAAATCAAATGTAGAAGGTTTTGTAATTGCCCGCTCGCCCAATGATGGAATTTCATTCGGTACAACTCGCGCAACAAATCCTAATTTGTGGGACATAGACGCACAGTCATCATCACGAGCAGGAACGGTTTCACCGTTTGGCAGTTATCATGTTGGCGGTACGTGCCATCATCTTTTTGGTGATGGTTCCGTTCACGGAATTGCACCCAACGTAAGTCGCGCTAATGTTCATTGGCCTCTTGGTTGTGTGAATGACGGTACGCCGGTGTCGTTTCCGTGAGCAAAATGTAATTTCATCTTGATCAAAAAAATAGTCGAAGACGAGCTTTCTTTTGCCGAAAATCAAAATAACATTCGGCAAAAGATCGCCCGCCTTCTTTTTACTTTTTCAAAAAAACTTAACAAAAAAATTTAACAACAAATAAATCATGTCCAAAAAAAATTTTAACTTTCGAGTACCGCAAGTACCGCTTTTATGGTTACTTTTTGTGGTATTTTGTGTGGTGCTTTTGTCCGCAGGTTGCGGCAATAATTTTGTCCCGTTTAGCGGCAAAGTAACAGATTCCAACGGTCAACCCTACACCAAAGGTTACGTTGTATTCACCAACGACAAAACGTCCGCACGCGGCAAATTGCAAGCTGACGGCACGTACAAATTGGATTCGCTCAAAGATGGTGATGGACTTGCGCCGGGCAAGTATCAAGTATTCCTTGCGGGATTTAAAATATATCTTGATGACGGAACTGTCATATCTGATATTGATGAGAAATATGAGAGACCTGACACGTCCGGTTTGTCATGCGAAGTCACAAGCGGAGGTCATTACGATTTCACAGTAGAGCTGAAACAAAACCAATAGATAATTTTTTTTGAGAATACGAAACAATCAAAAAATACGAAATATAACGAAATAATTTTATTAACGCGAAACACGTTAAAAAAATTATTTTGTTTTCGGTGTCTTGATAGAATGATTTGTGGAGCGTGTTTTTGTACTATAAGGCTTTCGCCAGAAATTAACTGGCAAATTTTTTTGTTTTTATGTAATATATCAGTGAAATACATCAACTCTGTAGAAAAAACGTAATACATCAGTGAAATATCCGCATTAACTCA
>JAISQS010000236.1 GCA_031274045.1 Planctomycetaceae bacterium
GGACAAATTGTGAAAAAACCTGTTTTTTGTCTACCTAAATCACCCAATCTCCTCAAATTCAGTTTTTGAACAAGTCTATCGTGACTTGTTTTGGGTTGTGGAACAAGTCTAATATAAAAAAATTAAATTCTCTTCCATCTGCGCTCTCTGCGCGAAATATAATTTATAATTTTTGTTTGGTGTTGAATGTATGAATTGTGGTGGTTGTGTGGAATTTGCGGGGTGGTGATTTGGTGTGTTGATGTGAAAAAACAAGATAGCGTTTTGTTTTTCCTCCCCCCTTGTCAAGTGATGTTGTCGATGTAAAATTCCTCGCACTTTTCGGTGTTGAGCGTTGTGTTGAGCGTTTTGGAGTTTGGGTTATGACTTCTTTGGTGTTGTGTGGTTGGGGTCTTTTTTGGTTTTTTTCTGTTCAACAAGATCCCTGGTAGCTCAGTTGGTTAGAGCGGCGGACTGTTAATCCGTAGGTCGAAGGTTCGAGTCCTTCCCGGGGAGCTAAAGGCGCGATTCGTTATCAAGACGAGTCGCGCCTTTTTTTTCTTTTCAATACAACATTCATTCTCACAATATATCAGTGAAATGCTTCAACGCTGTCGTAAAACAAACCTTATTTACAACCTTATTTTCTTACAAAAGTAACCTTAGTAGCCATGTAATATCCTAGTTTTGCAAGCAGTAGGTTTGCATCGCTCGGTAGAAAATGATGTCCTCACACGGAATGCGACGATTCTGTGGGGGCTTCATTTTCTACCAAGCGATACATTCCTAACGGAATGTAATAACGCGAAAGCATAGATGGATGCCACCATAAAATTCGAAATAGTCAGGAAATTTTTTATTGGGAGGGAGGGTGAAGGGAGGACTGCCAAAATAAATATACAAAGTGTACAATACTTCCGCATTTTAAATTTTCGTGTATCGTTGTGAGAATAAATTTCGTTTATCGCACGCTTTTGTTTGTTTCGCGATCTCGTTTATCGCACGCTTTTGTTTATTTCGCGATCTCGTTTGTTGCACGCTTTTGTTTGTTTCGCGTTCTCGTTTGTTTCGCGTTGAAAATAAAAAAACGAAAAACGAAATTTAATTTGTAAGCGGTTCAAAAAATCTCCCATTATCGTCCGGTGAAAAAATTTCTCAAAAATAAAAGTTGTGGGATATTGGTAATTGTGAATTTGGTGGTTGAAAATTAACAAAAAAATTTGAAGGAGAATTGAAGATGTGTAGATTAAGTTTTAGGGTTGTGGGTGTGTTGTTGGTTATGTTTTTTGTTGGTGTTTTTACATCAATGTTGCTCGCTCAACCAGTGGCGGTTTCGCGCGATTTGCATTCGCGTGTTGCGTCGAATGATTTGTCGAATCATTCGGCTGATGTTAATTTGCCGAAATTATTGATACCGGATGACGCGGTTATCGTCCCCTACCAACCAGACAACATCACCCCAAGTAAACTTCCGAAACCGGAAGATTTGATCACGCCCGATCAATCTGTTCTTGTTCCTTTGCGGCTTCATCTTGACATGCTTGATTTGATCAATTCTTCCGATCTCTTGCGGGCAAAACCGCGTAAGCAGTTACCGGCGCGGATTGCTGTTTCTTCGTCGGAGTATCTTGTGACGGAGTTACCTCAAACCGGCGAGGAGCTTGTTTTGCAGGGGAAAATACATCTTTATCTTTATGCGGATGACGCGGAGTTGTGGTTGTTCAATTTGAGCAACGGCGCGATTGAATCACCGCAACTCGACGGCAAGCCCGCTTCTATTTCGTCCGCGTCGAGGACAAAATTTGCTCTATTGATTGCGGGCAAAGGTGAGCATGTTTTCTCTTTCAAGGTGCGCGTAAAAATTCATCAACAAGGCGGCTGGCGAATTGCTGAAGGTGTGTTGCCGACGGCATCGGCATCGAAGGTCAATCTAACTTTGCCGACAGAAGCGGGCGATCTTTTGACCGGCAACCAATTAGATTTGCGAAAATGGAGTTCGGGCAAAGACGCGGCTGGCGAAAAAAAGAGTATCACAACTTCACTTGAACCGGATGGTCATTTTGCGTGGAGATGGCGATCCGCAATTTCAGAAGGTCAAGTTGACCGCAGCCTCGAAGTCGATTCAACTATACGCTTCGACTTGCAAGACGACGCGGCGTGGATCATTTGGAAACCGACATTCAAAATCAGTCACGGCAAATGGGATTTTTTCAGATTGCAGATTCCAAAGAAATATACAATTGCCGAAATCGTAGGCGAAAATTTACGCGGTTGGAATATTGTTGAGGATGCGGGCAACACGGGCAACACGGACAATGCAGAAAACGCAGACAATACAGACAACACGAAAAAAAATGACGTGCAAATTATCAATATTGAGCTTCTCAAACCGGCGGAAAAAGTTGAGACAATTTTGATTCGTTTGATGGAATCCGATGCGAAAATTAAATCGGATGTTAATGGTGAAGTGTGGAAATTGTCAACTCTTTCTGTTCCTGAAGCCGGAATACATCGCGGTACAATTGAACTATATCGCAGCACAATTCGCAGCTTTCGCGTAACGAATGCTGTTGGCGCGTCGTTAACTGATCCGCCAAAAAATCCGTTGCCGACAACCTCCACAAAATTCGACGCAACAAGCCCGCTAGGTGTAATTCCTTTCCAATCGTACAGATTTATTTCCGAGCCGTTTGAGTTGACATTCGCTTCAAAACGAACAGAAAAACAATTCAGCACAAAATTCCAATCAGTTCTAAAAGTCACAAGACAAAACACAAAACTAGAATCAAAAATCGAAATATACGCAAACAACCAACCATTCTTCGCAACCATCACGTTACCGAATCAACTAAACCTGAAAAATGTTTCTTTGCCGGACGGCATCGCTTACAGCAAAGAAGCGAAGGACGGGAAAAATCTTTTGTACATTTCAAACGGAAGCGGTATTCATAACTCGGTTGTTGTAGGAATTGACGGCGAATATGCACAAGCCAAAAAATTCGATAACACCAAAGATAACCCAAAAAATATTAACGTACAAAAAAACGATACTCCCAAAAATGAACCGCCAAAACCTAACACCGAACCGGAGACGATAGATGATAATTCTCCAGAAACAGAGGTGCCGCCTATAATTGCGCCTGTTCATTTGGCGGACTCAATTTTACCAACTATACAAGAGTCAACTGCGCCGGAGTCGACTCCGGCGGAGTCGAATAAATCAACACCGTCTCAACCTGAGTCTGTTGTCGGCAAGCAATATTTGATAGATGAGTTGCCGGTTTTTTCGATCAAGTTTGCGGGTAGTGATTTGGTTCAGGGGTCGAAGTCGGAGTATATAGAGTTGATTACGGAGCCGTCGTTGGTTGCGGATGCGGTGAAGCTTGTGAATTGTAATATTGTTGACAGGCAACGGTCGGGTTATTCGACGATTACACCTAAAGATCAGTTGGGGTTGCTTAGGCTTGTTATTCGTTCGTATTCGCAAAAATTCAGCGGTCAATTGATATTTACTGAGATTGATCCGATTGTTCGGTGTAGTACGATTACGAATGTACTTACGACGAATGAGGCTGTTGAGGAGACGATATTATTTGATTTTAGTATTGAGCGTTCCGGTATTCGTGAGATAAAGTTTACTTTGCCTGCGTGGATGAGGGATGCGGTGATAGAGTCTCCTTTTTTGCAACGAAAGAGAATAGCGGAACGTGAGGTTGGCGGTGGTTCAAATAACGCTCAAAGTTCGGGTGTTGTGCCGGCTCGGGTGGTTGATGTTACGCTTGAGTTGCAGGAGGATGTGATTGATCGTTTGAGTGTTCTTGTTCGTGCGGATAGGAAGTTGCGGACGGAGACGGATTATAAGATTGTTGCGCCGGTGGTTGAAACGGGTCATGTGACCAGTCAATATGTTGTGATTGAAAATGATCGTTTATCGCCGGATGAGATGTTGGTTGATTCGGCTTCGATAAAGAATTTGAAGAGTCTTGATCGCCGTCAGGTTGAGTGGAATTATTTGTCGTCAATTCTTGGCGAAAACGTGACGGAGGCGTATTATTCGCAAAAGAACGAAAGCAAACAGACCAATGAACGTTCATTGCGATTCAGAATGAAGCGTCGCGGTGCGGTGCGTTTGTCGGAGGCGCGGATTGATCTTGCGGAAACGTCGATGATTTTTGATCGCAACGGCGAATATCGCGCGGAGCAAATTTATCATATTGACAATAAGAAGGAGCCGTATTTGGATATTTCTTTGCCGAAGGGTGGGGTTATTTTGGGGGTGCGGTTGTTTAGTGCGGATGAGTGGAATGAAGCGGCGATGGCGGAAGGTTGGGGGGTTGTCCATGCCGGAAACGGGCGGCATGATGAGGTGCGGTTGTTGCGGGATGGTATGTCGGTAAAGCCGTGCCTGATGTCGGTTGAGGTGGCGGAACGTTACTCGCAATTGAAAGATGTCAAAAAGAATTTGCTCGAAATTCAAGGCAGCGATATGAAATATTACGCGAATGCCGCGAGGATTCCGCTGGTAAAAACGGAGAGCGGCGAACTTGATTATGTGATTCGTATCGTGTATGCAGGTTCGTTGAATGGATTCACAAATCTTGGATATGTTGAGATGCCGTTTGTTGACGTACTAAATATTCCCGTAGGCGAATCAATACTGCTGCTAAATTTGCCAAAACAATTCCAATACTTCTTCAACGGAAATATGCAAAGAATAAAAGATGATCAACAAATAAGCACCTTGCAAAAAATAAACTTAAACTACTTTACACAACT
>JAISQS010000495.1 GCA_031274045.1 Planctomycetaceae bacterium
TAGGGCGTTGCCCTACGCTATGATATTTTGCCCTTTCAGGGCGTTGATACATTGTATTGATACAGTGCTTGATAAAAGACACGATGTAAATGCCCCACAAAAAACGAAATAATCAGTAAAAATCATATTTTTTTACAACGAATACGATGAAAAAAAATAAAAACAGACTTACTCGATTTGACTGGGCACTCAAGCGTCTTTTACGTCAAAAGGCGAATTTTGTGATCCTTGAGGGTTTTCTTACGTCGCTTCTTAGTGAAACTGTGCGAATTGAGCGTATACTTGAGAGTGAAGGCAATAAGACTACAGAGAAAGATAAGTTTAATCGGGTTGATGTGCTGGCTGAAAACAGTCGCGGCGAGCTTGTTATTATTGAGGTTCAGAATAGCTGCGAGTTGGATTATTTTCACCGTATGCTTTACGGCACGTCGAAGGCGATAACCGAGTACATCAGTGAAGGAGAACTATACGGAGTAATACGGAAGCTCTATTCGGTGAATATTGTGTATTTTGAGTTGGGTCAAGGTAAAGACTACGTTTATCATGGTCGCACGGAGTTTTACGGATTACACGAAAAGGACAAATTGTTACTGACAGGAGATCAGCAGAAGCAATTCCGGTGCAGTGCAGCCGGCGACATTTATCCTGAGTATTACATTTTGCGAGTTGATGATTTTGACAAGTTGGCGGTGGATCCGTTGGACGAGTGGATATCGTTTCTGAAGACTGGCGAAATTCCCGACAACGCAAAGGCACCCGGACTTCCCGAGGCGCGTGAAGTTATGCGAGTAGACCAATTGTCGCCGGAAGATCGCGCTGACTACAATTCACACATGGAATCATTGCGTTACGAGCTGAGCGTCGTTAAATCAAGTTTGATTAGCGGAGAAAACATCGGATTGGAAAAAGGACGAAAAGAAGGAGAAGCCATTGGATTGGCAAAAGGTCGAGAAGAGGGACGCGCGGAGGGGCGAGAATCAACCTTGACCGAAATTGTATTGGCGGCAGTTCGGAACGGTTTGCCAGAAGACCAAATCCAAATGCTTACCAATTTGACAAAAGAAGAAATTCGGGAAGTACGCGATAAACACGAACAACATTAAACTTGTCCTATAAACCGAAAATCAGGTAGAAATACACAAGGTTTTTTCACGATTTTTTTCAGAGGTAGCGTTTATCAGATAATTTTATTGTTCGTGTGTTTTTTTACAAAAGCAATCTAAAATCTACGATTTGCAATCATAGTGTGTTGTCGTGTGTGAAAGTTTTTAAAAATTTAAGCCGCAAATATTTTTTTGAGCAATCCGTTATTGCGGCTGATAGTTAAAAGATGGTGTTGACATGCAAATGAGAACGGTTCGAGTTTTGGTTATTGATGATTCTGCGTTGGTGCGGAAGATACTTTCGGATGGTTTGTCCAAAGACCCAAACATAGTGGTTTGCGGTACGGCAAGCGATCCTTATCAGGCGCGTGATGAGATTGTGCGTTTGAAGCCGGATGTTTTGACTTTGGATGTTGAGATGCCGAAGATGAACGGCGTGGAATTTTTGCGCAGGCTTATGCCGCAATATCCGATTCCGGTTGTCATGGTGAGTTCATTGACCGAACGCGGTCAAAAGACGACCCTCGAAGCAATGGCAGCAGGCGCGGTTGATTTTGTTGCCAAACCTAAAAGCGGCAATCTCGAACAGATGGTTGACGAGTTGCAAACAAAAGTCAAGATAGCATCTACCGCAAACGTATCTCATTGGAAGCACAAGCAATACGAACCGGTGTCGTCATCCGCCGGAGTTCTCAACAGTAAAGTTGCCGGTCAAATTCAGTCTTCGCGAATTTGTGCAATCGGCGCGTCAACAGGCGGAACGGAAGCGTTGCGTGAAGTGATTTGCGGATTCCCGAAAAATTTTGTTGGTACAGTTGTCGTGCAACACATGCCCGCCGGTTTTACAAAAATGTTCGCGGATAGATTGAATAATCTTGCCCAAGTAATCGTCAAAGAAGCCGAAGATGGCGACTTGATTTACGATGGTCGCGTGCTTATTGCACCGGGCGGTAAGCAGATGGAAGTTGTGCGAAAAGGTACAGGTTGGGGCGTGTATATTTTTGACGCGCCGTTATGTTGCGGGCATAGACCGTCTGTTGAACAAATGATGAACTCAGTCGCAAAAAACGTCGGCAACAAAGCAATCGGCGCAATGCTGACCGGAATGGGTGCCGACGGCGCAAACGGAATGAAAGCAATGCGCGATGCCGGCGCAAGATGCATCGCACAAGACGAACAAACTTGCGTCGTCTTTGGAATGCCAAAAGAAGCATTCAATCGAGGAGGCGCAGAATCACTCGTACCTTTGCCAAGAATCGCACAAACTTTGCAAGGATTATTGAGATGAAATTCGGACGAAAAAACATCAACGGTTCTGTGAACGCGGCGTTGACATACGAAATTATTACGATATAACGACGCTTCAACGCCGGTGTCAAGGTGAGATATATTGAGCGTGAAAAAATACTATTAACTATAAAATTGCTAATGTTATGTTAGCAGAAACTGTTCTCCGCGATGTTTGATACGCTTTTTTCGCCGATTATTTTGCAGGCGTTTTTTATTGGTGGGATGGCATCGGTATCTTTTGGATTGATTGGTTCTTTTATTGTTGTTCGGCGTATTGGTTATTTGGCTGGGGCGATAGCTCATTGTGCGTTTGGCGGGATTGGGATTGGGATTGGTTTGCAGTATGTTGTGACGTTGAGCGGTTTTTCTGTTTTCAAATTTCTTGCCCCAGACCCGATGATTGCGGCAATGATAGTCGCAATCATATCGGCGTTATCGATTGGCATGATACGGCTTGTTTCCAAAGAACGTGAAGACACTGTTATCGGAATGATTTGGGCACTTGGAATGGCACTTGGTCTTTTTTTGCTTGAGACAGTCCCCAGTAACCGCAACATCTCCGACTACCTTCTAGGCACAATAATTTTCAACACACAACAAGACGCGATCAATGTTACTATTCTTAGCGGAATGATTCTTGTGATAGTTTTGTTGTTATTTAAGCGTTTTGAGGCGGTCTGTTTTGACGAAGAATTTATGCGGTTGCGCGGCATCAACGCAACTTTCTACTTCCAACTTCTACTCGTCTTAACTGCGATTACGGTTGTTATTCTTGTGCAGATTGTCGGTATTGTTCTTGTGATTGCGATGTTGACGATTCCTGCTGCGACGGCGTGTAGATTTGCGCAACGTTTATCGGGGATATGTTTTTTTGCGGTAGTTTTTGGTTTCGCGAGCAACTGGCTAGGACTTTTGGCAAGCGTCTGCTTAAATTTTCCTCCAGGTCCAACAATCGTACTCATCGCATCTGCAATCTATTTCGTTGCGCTAATTGCGACACCAAAAAACGCGTGAAAATAAATTACTCGCATTTGTCGGGAATAATTCACAGGAAGTTAAGTTAAGGGAAGAATGATTTTATAGATTTATACAGATTAGTATTTTAGCACGCAGATAACGCAGATTGTCAGGATTTACGCGGATTTTTGTTATAGATGCTGGTATACTTTTGTCTGCTAATTTTCTATCTGCGAAGATATTTAAAATCTGCGCTATCTGCGTGCTAATAAAGGTTAAGGTAGATATTTTTTTACACGTTAAAAAAATTTATTTTGTTATGTTTCGCCTGTCTCGTATTCTCAAAATGTTAATGTGTATCGATTATGACTGTTATTTGTTTGGATTAAAATAATAGTATTTTTTGTAATGGTTGTAACGATAATATGTATAGTTGCGGTTGTGCCGTTTGGTAGTTCAATTACGGCTTGTGTTGTTTATGCCGGAGCCGATATTGCGGCGGCTTCGCCCGCTCTCTTTGGTGTTCAGTTTTTACCGGATTGGTTTTTAGTCGGTTGCCGTTATGCGGAAAGTTGGAAATCATCGGTAATTACAGAAATTTGGTATTGGTATATTATTTAACAATTTATTATTTTTCCTGCTCAAGAGGAGGAGGGCTCCTGCATCAGGTTACTGTCGTGCAGATGATCGCAAAAGATGATACCGTCAAGATTATTTTATTTGACTCTATCTTTCGTTGTCAATTTGTCATAAGGAGTAAAAGCGATGTTTGGAAACCTTCAATCTGTCCGTATTCAATCTGTTCGTATTTTTTTTGTCGTCTCTTGTGTGGTCTGTTTTGTGTCGTTCTGCGTAGTTTTTGCCGAACCGGTTCACCGGTTTCCGTCAACAGAAATCTCTTTTGAAAACTCAGAACAAAAGAATAACTACGCCCAAACCGGAACACAAACAACCACAAAACCACAACAAAGCGTCCGATACATCGTCCCCGCCGCAACACAAGATAACAACCCAAATAACACAACCCCAAACAACATAAAAAATGACCAATCAACCCCAACACCATTGCCCGCACAAACACAAACATTGACAACGACACCGACACCAACACCAACACCGAAATTGACACCAACTCAATCGCCAACACCGACACAAACTCAGCCGACTACTTTGCCGCGCGTGACAACAAATGATCCAACCGAAAATAATAGCAACAGTAATAACGTTACAATAAATCCCAACCCGCAAAATAATAATCCCGAACCAATAAATAATCCCTTCGAATACAAACAACCCGACGACGAATCACGCGGATTTGTGCCGCGAAATATTTCAGCTTTGCCCGCAGGAATACAGGTTATCGGAATAATGATACTAAACAACAAACAATCAATCGCCGCAATCCGAATACCAAAAAACATAAACCAAAAAGTAAATAATCAGAATAATTTTGAAGTGTATTACGTTCACGAAGGCGACGTTATTGAAGTGCCGAATTACTTGATACCAAACAGAAATCAAAACACTCGCCGAACCGAGAATACCAACGACATCCTGTTTCTTGTCGTCGAAAAAATAACATCACAACACGTCGAAGTCCGATCAAGAAGCAATATCGCAGATAAACATATTTTGAGATAAAAACACCAACACCCTTTCACAAATTCATCACTGTTACGATCAAATTGACCGCCGCAAAATTTACGACGCGAAATTAAACCGTTCCTTGTACTCCAAACAAAATCCCCAAAAATTCAACAAACACCAATGAAATTTTTCAAATATCACTTTTTGATCTTTCTGTTACTTACGTCAACATTGTACGCGCAAGAATTAACTCCGCGCCGTCCTCCGACACAAAAATTTCAGTTACCCAATAACCAAGTTGTGCGGCATGAGATTCAGGCAAAAGAGCAAAGAAACATTCGATCAAATTCGCCGCCGAATGATTCGCATTCGTTGCCGGTGCCGATGTTGAATCCGCAGAATTCGCCGACTTCACAGGCTTCACAGGCTTCGCGCTCGTTACAACTCGGTGATATTAAGACATTAAACATCAAGGACATGACGCTTCTTGAATTTGCTCGTTTATTGAGTCAGGGAGCATCTTGGAAAATAGTTGTCAGCAAGCAAGCGGCATCAATTGTTGTCAACGCGTATTTTGAAAATATTGATGGTGAAAGTGCGATACGTGCGATTTGTCAGGCAAATAATCTTTGGTATCGAAAAGACGCGAACGGGATAATTAGTATCTTAACTATTGACGAATACCGCAGGGGGTTGTTGTCGCACACGCATGATACTGTCAAGGTTGTTACGTTGCTTTATCCTGATGCCCGCGCGGTTGGCGATTCGATTCAACGGCTGTTCAAAAATCGCGTTGTTTGGAATCCGCCAAACGAATATTACAATGACCCGATAGATGATATCGAACGTGCATTTGACCGAATGGAATCAATGTCCGACCGCATAAATTCAATGTCAAACGGCAGCGGAACAGGCAACAACCGCAACTCATCACGCAGCAGCTTACGCAACGGTCGAAGCAGCTCGTCGCGCAGTAATTATCAACAACGTTCAAATGAACAGTTGAGTCCGAATAGAGTTGTTGAGGATATTGAGCAGAATAAGGACGACGAAAAACTTATTGCTCAACTTGTGACGAGTGAGGATGAGATGAAGGTTGGTGAGCCGGGTATTGTTTACATATCGGCGTTTCGCGGAACGAATGATCTTATGATTCGTTCGTCCGATCCCGATGCGGTTATGGAGATTGTCAAAGTAATCGAACAGCTTGATAAACCGACTCCGCAAGTTCTGCTTGAAGTCAAAATACTCGATCTTCGTTTGACCGATGACGAATCGTTCGGGCTTGATTGGCTGTTCAAATCGGGCAAAGTATCCGGCGGAAGATCAACCGGAGTTTTGTCCGACGGATACGGTTCCGCACACGCAGCAATCAGCCCGCCGGCAACAAATTTATTACCAAACGGCGCAGGTATCGACCCGAAAGCAATGATACTCCAAGTCGTATCTGACGACGTACTTGCAAGAATCCAAGCAATGCAGGACAGCGGTCGAATGGTGAGCTTGGCAACACCGAATCTTTGTGTCGCCGATAGTGAAGCGTCGCGGATTTTTATCGGCAAAGAGACGACGATTTTGACTGATGTTGTTGTCAACACGACCACGACACAAGGTTACAGCACACCATACGTGAACAATTCAGTCGATCCAATTACAGAGCGAATGAATATCGGGACAACGTTATTGATCACGCCGCGAATTCACGCGGACAGAACCGTAACGATCAGGATTGTCCATGAAGATTCGCAAGTCGGCGACACACAAGAAATCATTTTTGGAACAGACGGCGGCAGCACCGGTCTGTCATCACGCAACATGAGTTTCTTTTCCAAAGACATCGAAACACGAACAGTAACAACAACAGTGATCGCGTCCGACGCTCAAGTAAGTGCTATCGGCGGATTGATTCGTGAGTCGGTGAATCAGCGCGAGGTAGGTTTACCCGGACTGATGAAGTTGCCGTATCTTGGCAGTGCGTTCAAGACATCATTCAAAACGCGGGAGCGGCATGAACTGTTAGTTTTAGTGCGACCGTTTGTTTTGCTCGCACCGGGCGAGGGAGGAATAAAAACCGCAAACTTGCTAAAACGAACAAGCGAACACCCAAGCGCACACGGAAATATTCCACCACTAAGAATCGGCGAAGGAAGCTTCAACACAATAAACGAAACCATCTACGACATCCCAAAAGATGCCCTAAACGCACTAAAAAAGAGAGCCGCTCCATGGGCAACAAACGGAAAATAACCCACAAAAATAACCCACAAAAAAACAAATATAAATCAGACCACACAATCAACATTACAAACTAACCAATGACATCGCGTTGTTGTGTTGTTGTCAATTTGATGAACCGAAATTAAACAGTAACAAACCATATACTCACAATTCAACGAAAACGATAATGTATAATTCAACGAAAATTTGTACGTATTTTTTGATTTTGATTTTGGCAATTTCATTTAGCGGTTGTCAACAATTGCGTCAAGCTGTTTACAAGCATCCGCTGCACAAACCGGAACCAGTCAAAGTAACAACAGAGTCGCCGATGAGCAAACTTGAGCGTGCGGAGTTACTTTTGCAATCGGCGAATTGTCTTGACGCGTTGATCAAGTATCGCGAAGTGATGGCGTGCAGCCGCGATTCGAGTGAGATAGATCGGGCAAAACTCGGCGGCGCGGCGTGTTTGTTGCGTGTCAAAAAATATCCTGCAGCGTTGGCGATACTTGAGCCTTTGCCGCTTGATGTTCGTGGTGAAGCGGATATTCGCAAGTTAGGTTTGGCGGGAGAAATATTGATTTACAGCGGTCGCCCGCAAGATGCTGAGGTGTATCTTGAAATCGCCGTCGGCGCGCTTGATCTGGAGTCGTTGCTCGAACAATTGCGAACCGCACATCAAAACAAAAAACAAAACGCAGATCACGACAACGAACAATTTGAAATAGCTGAAATAGATAGTTGGATTCCGGCAATGGTTGCGAATCTTGGTTGTGCGTATTTGAAAAATGACAAACCGGAACACGCGTTGATCATGTATCAATTTGCGTCGGAAATTTACAAACAAAGAGGCGAGATGATATTAGCCGAACGTTCATTGCGAATGTACGACGACATCGCATCAATCATGCGTCAATACGCACCATACAAACCAATACCCGTAGCAAATATTTTTTCATCAGGAAAAAAATAAATACCAACACACACAAATCACCACACAGACAGACACGCACAATAAATACCAAAACCAATAAAACAGAACGCTTCACCAAATACACGCGAATTATATCGTCACGAACAATTCGTGATATGCGTTACCGTGTTGCGGACTGTTTATGAACATTCGTGTGACACAAATTGAAAAATTCAAAAAAAATGTCCGGCGAATACCCGTTCATTGACTATTAACAATTAACAAACCGTAGATTTATTACGGCTTAACAAAGTTAAAAAGGAACATTAAAAATGCAAAAGACAAAAGTTGCGGTTGTGATTAGCGGTAAAAAGGGGGACAGCATAATCAAGTTGATCGATATTGGGGTGGACGAGGTGAATCATACGTTTGACTTGCTTTTTCGGGGGGTGGTCTGCTATGTCGATTATGCTGCCAGTCTTTTTGAGTGTCATGTTGACGAGAAATACACCTGTCAACTCGACTTTTCTCAAATGGAACGTTGTTCGCCGTCGGACATCAACGCAGACTTGAAAGAGCAGATTTCAGACTTGCTCTTCCGCACCAAATGCAAACCGACATCCGAACATTCAACCGACAGATTGATGAATGTTTCATTCATTTGTGAGCATCAATCTACGCCCGACCATGACATGTGTCTTCGCGCACACGAATCGGTTCTCCGCAACTTCCGTAAATATCTGGATGATTACGCAGCACGAGCTAAACAAGAATTTGAGGAGAAACACAAGG
>JAISQS010000011.1 GCA_031274045.1 Planctomycetaceae bacterium
AATGAGACCCCCAGCCACGCGCCCTTATCCCCTTATTCGTTAAGCATAAAGTCCACGATCAAATTTGAGGTGAATTGAATCCAATGTAGCGATGTGCTTTGCCTTTTGGCGATTCGAAATTGAAAGTAGAGACGCAATGCATTGCGTCTCTACTCAAACAATAAGGGGATAAGGGCGCGTGGCGGGGAGCTTCATCGTTATTAAGGGAGGGGAAATTGGTTACCTGTTGCGAATCGATTAAAACTCAGGATTGGTTGTATAAATATTCACCGTGAATTTATAAAAGAGGAAATTTCAAGTGTAAAAAGTCTATTAGTTTGTCGGATTCATATTTTGTAGTGTTGGAGTTGGTAGTGTTGGGTAGTTTTTTTGTTGTGTTGTTTGGTTGTTTTGGTAGGTGATTTTATTATTTTTTTGGTTTATGTTTTCGTTGAATTGTATTGTTCCTTCGGAGTGTGCGCGGTATCGTAATTCTTCTGCTCTTGATAGGACTTCGTGATTTGGTACGAGGTGGCTTGGTTCTAATTCGAATTCGTAGTATTTGTGATCTGTCAATTTGCCCGGCAACAAAACTTCCGAAATAAAATCTATTCCGGGCAACTCATACCAAGGAGCGGAGACAGGTTTAATGACGCTTTTTGTGGCATAGCCGTCTTTGACTAATCGAAATTCACGCTTGCCGTAGAAATCAAAATTGGTAGAAAACGGAGTACGCCCAATCTCCTTCCCATCAAGATAAACCGTCGCACCGGGCGGATTCGAACGCACCGTCATACGCCGCCTGACACAACCACCCGAACTAATAAACAAAGACAAAACAAAAATCAAAAAAATAATCGCCGATAAATTTTTCATTGGTCTTGTAAAAATTTGAAATCAAAATGCACTAACAACAAATCACCACCACCAAACAACCCGCTGGCGGGATAGTACAAAAAAATTCAAAACGAGTCCAGACCACTTTTCAGAATGACAAAAGAACACACACACCACAAAACAACCGGCAACATCAGCGACCACCGACATCAGAACGGACAACACATCGGAATTGCTATCGTCCAAAACCAACACGTTGTATTTGTAGGGGCGAGGCTTGCCCTCGTCCCAAAGGTGCGGGAATCGCGTTGATATACCAAGTTTTTTGCCGGTAGAAATTCCAAAACATTTCACGCCCCTTCGGGGACGATGGCAAGCCTCGCCCCTAAAATACACGCCCCTTCTGCGAATGAATACCTGACGTTCCAGTCGTTCGCCGCTTCGCGGCAATTTTTTTACGTACTCTTAAAACTTCCGTGAAATATAATAGCGATGCCATCAAATATGATAATTTCCGTGAAATATAATAGCGGATGCCGTGAAATACAATGGAATAAAAAATCGTAATTATCTCAAAATTGATTTCTAAAAAATTTATAAAAAAGTTGTAACTCAAATTACAATTCTCTTTTTCCGTTCTAATAAAATTTTGAAAATCAACAAATCTTAACATGTCTTGAAAATAATTGGCATGAATCTCGCGATAACACTCAAACGATGGTGGAATATCGGTGGGTCAAATTTTTTGTTCCGCAAACAAACTAATAGCCGGAACAAAACAAATTAAGAAAGAAAATTGAGTATTAAAAATGAGTAGAAAATTAAGAGAAAAATTAGAAAATGTTAAGATAGGGGGGGGGGGGGGCAGTCGATATAACTTCAAAAAATCGACAAAATTTGCGGCGTTTACGCTTGTCGAACTTCTTGTGGTGATTGCGATTATAGGTGTTTTGATTGCGGTTCTTTTACCCGCAGTCCAAGCAGCCCGTGAAGCGGCTCGCCGATTATCTTGCACAAATCATCTCAAACAACAAGGTCTAGCCGTACACACTTTTCACGACGCGCGAAACGGTATTCCGCCGTTTATTATCGCTCCGCAAGCGGAAGGCTTGTCGTTGTTGTCTTTTTTCGGGGTGATATTACCATTCACCGAGCAACAACCTCTGTACGATTACTTCACATCGTTAACATACGACGACGGGACAAATACCTATAACGGTTTTGGCGTTTCTCTGGATTGGACATCATGGTGGAGTAATGCGCCGGACGACATCAAAAAAAGTTTGGGGTCAATCTCCCACTATAAATGTCCTTCCAGACGATCCGGTTTGTCGCTTCATGACAAAGAGGACACATCAATACCCCCCACATTTCGAACTCCGCCGGGACCAACCGGCGATTATGCGGTTGTCGTTTACTTTGGTTCCACAGGTCTTTATGGTTTTGGTGCAAGTATTATGTCAATACCCGGTACGGAAAGTATGCATGGTTGGGTTTACAGCCCCATCCGTTTGGGTATTACACCGAACCCTACTTCTGCCGATTTCAATAATGCCAATTCATGGCAGCCGAGAGATGACTTTTTTTTCATTGCTGATGGTTTGAGCAATCAGTTTTTGCTGGGTGAAAAACATATTCCTTCTTCAAAAATAGGAAAAGGTACTTTTGATGTAGGGGCATTTGATGCTTCTATTTTGAGTGCCGGGCTGGGATCCGGTCATTCATTCGGTCGTGAGATGCACATCAGTTCTGTTTCATACATAGCAAAAAGTCCGAACGATGGTGAATCAGTAACAACAGCAATGTCATCTACACTACTTCCACAATTTGGCGGTTGTCATCCGGGAATTGCTAATTTCCTGATTGGTGACGGATCTGTTCACTCGGTAAATGCAACGACATCTGTCACTATACTTGGAAGATTGGCAAATGCCCAAGATGGTGAATCCGTATCAATTCCATAATTTTAATTTCTAACCAATTTACACATTAAACTTGACAACAAGAGTGGGCTTACTTTGTGGAAAGCCCACTACCTTGTTACAACAAATCCTTATTAAAACGAAAATGACAAAAAGTAATAAATTCGTTTGGGTTATTCTTCTCCTCCTCCTGTTACATGGTGTACTTGGTTGCAGTAATTCAATCAAAGTCAGCGGAAAAGTAACATTTGACGACGGGATGCCATTGGAGATCGGCAAGGTCGTTTTTGAAGATGATAAACACACCTATTCCAGTCAAATTCAGAAGGACGGTACTTTTTCTATGGGGCAACTCAAAGATGGTCAGGGAATTCCTGTCGGTAAATATCGCGTCTATATCGCCGAGGCAATTATCGAAGAATTTACTCCAGATTCACCTTTCCCCAAAGTAACAGAATTAGTTGCCGCAAAATATAGAAATTCTCAAACATCCGGCTTTGAATACGATATTCAAAAGAAAACAACAGACATTTCTCTTGTAGTAGAAAAGCCATAACATTAACAATTTTATACCAGTGCTTTGAAGATGTATTTAAGTTAT
>JAISQS010000134.1 GCA_031274045.1 Planctomycetaceae bacterium
TTATGACCTCAATATGCTCGCCCAACAGCACCGCCAATATTGATGTCAAGAAATATTTAGAGGAAAATACTCTTGCAAATATTGACAAATGGAGATTTTTACATCTCCTTGAAAATCAAACCGTTAAAAGAAAAAAAGCATTAAAAAAAACGCCATAATATAATCACACCTTTTGCACACCCTAGCCGACGGGTGACGGTATAGAGACTTATTTTATTGAAAAAGATGATTGGATATATTAGACTTGTTCCATTACTGTTGTTATTGTCAACAGATTTTACAGATTTTGCAGATTAGTCTTTATTAAAATCTGTTAAATCTGCATAATCTGTTGACAAAACTAAAACCCTATTACACTCTTTTTCAAGTTTTGGAACAAGTCTATTTACTTTTTTTTCACGCCGCAAACGGGACAAGAACGTAATCCACAACTACACTCAGTCAAACGCGAAATATGATGTATACTGTCATTGCGTTCAACAAATCCCACGATAGTCTTGTCAACCGTAATCCGCTGCGAAACAATTCGACCAACATCAATATCCAACATCAAATCACCAACCGCATAATGATCCAATATCTTCGATTGCATCGCAGGCTCAAGCGGTGTCAAAACCAATGTATCAAATTTTATTGTTGCCATGCCAGTTCTTACAGATTCCAGAGAGAAACGTTGTTTGGCGGAGACTTTTTTTGTTTTGTCCGTTGTTGAACCTATCGGCACGTCAATTACAGGCAAATCAACCGACCACGAATCACCGACAGCTATCGGATTGTCCGGTAAATGAATCACAATTTTATTTTCACGATTCTCGTCCGAATAAATTTTCAAAGGAATTTTACGTCTTATCACCCCTTTCGCGTCAATCATAAAATGCGCCAAAGGAACACCGATTGTCCCTTCCAAAGATCGAAAACCATCAGGAATAATTTTGTCCGTGCTACTGTCGTATGAAGAGACATCTTGTCCCGTCTGGAATTTTCGCATGGTAACGCCTTCAACCTTGTACTCAAATTTCGCAATATTCTCCTTATCCACCTCAAGAACAGTCCAAACTTTAACAGAATCACTAAACGTCTCCACCAGTTCGTTTGTCCCCTTAATTGTTGTGTCGATTTTAAGTTGCTGAACAACATTCCAACGATATTCATCACCCTTTTGAAAACGGTAACGCAATAAATATTTTTCTTTGTTGTCTGTTGCAATGTTTTCAGGCTTCGCGGTCGGCATCAAACCGACATTCGGATTCGTGTTACTTGCCTCAATTGTATCGATCTCTTTTGGGTTACCATCAATATTTTTTCCTTTGCCATCTCCCTCATCTTTGCCCCCGCAAGCACAAAAAAGAAAAATAAAAGCAAACAAAACCAGATAAAACCGGTTCGATCCATTTAATCCGATTAGTCCGAATGTCAATAAACAGCTTCTCATAAAATCCTACTACAATACATTTGTTTTCAAAAAATATTGTGACACAGGCACAATACCATAAAAGTTACACACTCATTTTGCGCAACGAAAAAGAAAATAATCCGGTTATCTTGCAACCAAACCGGCAACACAAATCACGAACCGCTGCCGATTATTTTTGTCAAATAACGCTTTTTACGCAACGTCAAAAGAGACAACAAAAGATTTTTTAAATTATCTTTAATATACAACTACCGTCAAGACGTACCGTATTGATGTATGCTTTGTGTTTTAGTTTTTTGTTTTAGTTTTCGGGTGTTTTGTAGTTTGCGACTAAGATATGGGTTGCTGTTGATTTGAATCTGTTGCGGATATTTACTGTGTATTTTTTGGCGTATTCATCTATTATCAAATCGCTGTAAAGTTTTCCCGTGAGCTGCGTCTTGCCGACAACAAGCAACGCCTTACATCGCAACGCCCGAAAAGATTCGGCAAGAGCTATATGACTCTCCTCGTTGAAACCGTCTCTGTATTCTTCGTTGCCGTAATCCGAAAACGTACAATCGTATGGCGGGTCTAAAAACATGAAGTCATTCGGTTCTGCTTTATTGAAGATTGCCTTGTAGTCGCTGTTAAATATTTTTGTTTTTTGCAAGAGTTGGTGGTGTTGTTCTGTTATCAGCGACGTGTTCAAATTTTTGTATCTTCCAAAAGGGACATTAAATTCGCCTTTGTTGTTGTATCGTATCATGCCAGAATATGCCGTTTTGTTAATGAAAAAATAAAGCGAGGCGTTAGTGTATTTTTTTTCCGTCAAGCCATTGAACATATCGCGGAGAGAGTAATAAAAAACTTCGTTTTTATCGGGGATTCTTGTTGATGTTTTGAGTTTTAGTTTATCAAATTGTTTTCGGTTTTCTTTGTAAATTTTTTCAATTTCGTTGAGTTCGCTGCGAAGTTGCGTGTAGTTCGATTTTATAGCTGAATAAAATTCCATCAATTTTGAATTGATGTCATTGATGATCGCTTTTTTTGGCTCAATATGAAAATACAACGCCCCGCCGCCAAAAAACGGCTCAATATATTTGCCGCTGTATTTTGGAATGTGCTTTACGATATGCGGAATTTCGCACGATTTCCCTCCTCTATATTTGATTAGTGGTTTCATCTCAAAAAAACTCCGCTCCGATTTTTAATTCACAAGAAGGTAATGAAAGGTAATGGACAATCACGAAAATTTGGAATATTAGACTTGTTCCAAAACTTAAAGAACGTAATGAGGTTTTAGTTTCGTCAACAGATTACACAAATTTAACAGATTTTAATAAAAAACTAACTTGCAAAATTTGTTGACCAACAACAGTAGACTCATTTTATATTGTCTGATTTTTGATTACGGAATAAAGTCTATTGATAAAAGCCGCAATATGATGAGACGCGAAATCCGAAATAATCGGGAATTTTTCAAGCTGTTTACAATCACCGTTTAAACGAGTTCTGCGGATTGGCAAATTCGGTTTACGGCGTTTAGTATTGCGACGGTGCTTGCTTCGATAGTGTCAGTCGAGACGGCGTATCCGCGATAAGTGTTCCCGTTTTTGTTGATCAAAATAGTGACTTCGCCTTGTGCGTCCTGACCGCCGGTTACGCTTTGAACACTGTATTCTTTGAGCGAGACATCCGCACCTGTAATGTCACGGATTGCGAGGAAAATAGCGTCAATCGGTCCGTCACCGCCGCTGATTTCTTTTGTGTAATGTCTGTTGTTTTTTCGCAAAGTCAACACGACCGACGGCTCTTTCGCAGTCCTACAACAAAGATTATATTCGACAAACGACCACGATTCATTTTCCAAATTGTCATGTTGTTCGTGAATGTTTTGCTCGATCAAAGCCAAAATGTCATCGTTGTAAATATTCTTTTTCCTGTCAGCAAGTTTTTTGAACTCGCTAAATATTTTTGTCAATTGATCAGCATCCAACTCAAATCCGAGAGTTTTTGCACGATCCGCAAGAGCAGCCCTACCACTATGTTTGCCCAAAACTAAATCTGTTTTTTGAAAACCGACATCCGACGGCAACATGATTTCATACGTTGTAGGATTCTTTAGCATTCCGTCTTGGTGTATTCCCGATTCGTGTGCGAATGCGTTTTGTCCTACAATCGCTTTGTTTCGCGGGACTTTTAATCCGGTAACAGTTGCGACGAGTCGGCTCGTCGGCACGAGTTTTTGCGTGATGATTTTTGTTTTCGCGTTGTATACATCGTGCCGCGTTCTCATTGCCATCACCACTTCCTCCAACGAACAATTTCCGGCTCTCTCCCCCAAACCGTTTATCGTACATTCAATTTGACCGGCACCAGCTAACACCGCCGCAAGACTCGTCGCTACCGCCATTCCAAGATCGTTATGATTGTGTACGCTTATTACTGCGTTGTTTATATTTGGGACGCGGTTCATTAGGTTGCTTATTCGGTCAAACATTTCAGACGGCGTAGCATAACCGACCGTGTCAGGTATGTTGACGGTTGTTGCACCGGCATCAATTGCAGTTTCAACAATCCGGCAAAGATGATCAATCTCCGTACGAGTCGCATCCTCCGCAGAAAATTCAATATCAGAACAAAATCTACGAGCATACCGCACCGATTCACGCACCGCCTCAATATTACGCTCCGGTGTCATCTTCAATTTGTACTCGCGATGAATTGGACTCGTTGCAAGAAAAACATGGATTCGCGGTTGCTTTGCACTCTTCAAAGATTCCGCCGCCGCATCAATATCCTTCTCAACACAACGCGCAAGACTACAAACACTACTAGACTCAATCACCCGCGCAACCTCACTCACCGACTCAAAATCACCCGGAGAAGCAATCGCAAACCCAGCCTCAATAACATCCACCCCAAGCTCCGCAAGCGCAGCCGCAACCTCTATCTTCTCCCGCAAATTCATACTTGCACCCGGCGATTGCTCACCATCACGTAAAGTCGTATCAAATATTTTTATCGTTCGCATAAAATCGGGATATTTTACGTAAATTACTCACCAGCTCCAGCAAATTGCTGACTTCGCCCACAATCTTGCAACAAACCAAAAAAATCAAGGCTCTTTTATCGTTTCTTGTTGACGTGTTACAACAAAATACAAAAGCGTGTTACGATAAATTGTTGCCTCGTGTAGCATAAAAAAACGATAGACACTACTCAAACCAATTGGTAACAGGTTACCAGTTTCCCCCTTCCCTTAATAACCAATGAAGCTCCCCACTACGCGCCTTTATCCCCTTATTCGTTACGCATAAATCTCACAATTAAAGTAGTTCCGCAAGCAAGATGCTTACGTTACCTTCTTCACCGCGACGCAAACAATAAGGGATAAGGGCGCGTGCGAGGAACTTCGTGTGTTATTAAGGGAGGGGAAATTGGTTACCAGTTACGGTTCAGTTTTACAAAAACTCTTTTCTTATCTCATGTTAGCTCGTCAACAAAAAAATATGAAAGAGTCAAAATCACAAATCATCAATCCAACACCTTCCAAAAATCCTGAATTGAGGTACACGTTACAGCAGCCATTAGCAATGACAACAGTTTATTCGAATCTTGTTGTTCGCGTATTATGTCTATTCTTTGGATGATAGGTTGTGGGATATTGTTGAATCGTTCGTTGAGAATCTTAACAATAGCCTT
>JAISQS010000259.1 GCA_031274045.1 Planctomycetaceae bacterium
GGACACGAACACAAAAACTCCATAATGACAGCACTATCACAAGAAGGATACTCCGTAAACCTCGTCGTATAATTAAATTCACAGAAAGTTAAGGGAAGTTAATGGAAGGTTTGAGACAGACAGTTTGATTTGTATTTAGCACGCAGATGACACACAGATTTTATGGATTTACGCAGTTAATAAAGACTAATCTGCAAAATCTGTTGACAATAACAACAATAATGGAACAAGTCTATTGAATAAAATCTGCCTTCCTGTGAATTATTTTGTTTAATTCTCAAAAAATCTCTATTTACTTTTTTTGATAAATTTTGTATTCTCCGCAATGCCAGCACAATTTGTGCGGTTTTTTGATCAATTTGGCATGATTGGCATGATCTTTATTCGCGTTATGACATCTATATTGGCTTTGTAGAGTACGCCTGCGAACGTAAACGAAATTTGCGTAAATGAATTTTGCGGAGACGAATTTGTAGGGACGAACCGCAAAAAAATTTTCAATCCAACAACCTCAAATAAAAAATTTCAAATGAAATCTAATATGACATTGTTCAACATGATCGTTTTAAGTTGCTCACGCTCGATATTTTCGCTTCCGCGCGCGGGATTAACGGAATGCCCGTTTTTGCGTCTTTTTGTCAACGAAATTTATCGTGTATTGTGTATCGCAATCGCAATAGTTGCGTTCACCCTTTTACAATATCAGCCGCTCTCGCTCGCGCAAACATACTCCTACACAAATCAACCGGCAACCACAACATCACCAACAACCGCACCAACAACTCCATCAACAAATCCGCCAACAACACCATTGACTACAACAACTCCAACCACAAAGCCAACAACCTCACTAACATCAAAACCGTTTAATTCGCCGTCCAATCAACCATTGCAGCCGCATTATACATCGCAGCCGCAACCGGCAATCTCGCATCAGCCAATCCACAACCAACCCATAAAAAACGAACCAATAACATTTCAACCCATAACACAACCCACAATAACACAACCCGTAAACGGAAGGACATTGCAAACAACGCCAATGCAAACGCCGCCAAAAAGTATCACTACAAACGGCGTTTTGACATACCAAAATCAACCGTCACAACCACAACCAACAGGAAACCCAATTGCAGGATTCAATTCCCCATACCCCACAAATCTTACCCCGCAAAATCCCGCACAACCAACATTCGCCGCACAACCAACATTCGCCGCACCACAACCAAACACCCATACGCCGCCCAATAACAATAATAATTTTGGCACCGTAAGAGTTGCCGGCGGAATCGATCCGACAAGACCATTAATCCAACAAGACTCAATCCAACCAACAACAAACAATTTTCCCCACAACTCAAATCACAACTCAAATCCCGCAATAAAACCCAACCCAAACATATTGGGAACCGGAGCCATCACAATTGCAGACACTGTGCCGAAAATAGCAGGCTCACCGGCGGCGAAAACCGCAGGGCAACATGTCGGACATTCGGAGCCGCCAGTGCGTGTGCATCCTTTCATTTTGAGACCGGAGGAGCAGCAGGAGCTTGATGAATTTTTATTGAGGTGGGAAAGATACAGCGAAACTATCAACCGGTACGAAGTTGACTTTAACGCATTCTTCTACGACCAAGCAAACCCAATGGCGCAACCTGCCAATAACAATGGACAACTGAAACCGATAAAGATCATGTTCGGTTACGTCAAATATGTCGCACCAAAACGTTTCGTTTATCATGTTGAGGGTGAGTGGCAAAAAGACGAAAAAATCAAATATATTGATCCCGAAGCCACGCCCAATGTAACCGCAGAAAAAACTATTATTGATGGTCAATCTTTATTTTCGTACGATTTCCTTGCGAAAAAAGTTACGCAGTACAAAATGCCGCCGGAGGTAATGAATCGCACTATTGCCAATGCGCCTTTCCCGTTGATTTTTGGGGCAAAAGCTATCGATATGAAAAAACGATTTAGCATGAAAATTGTTACAAATCCGAATTTTAAGGATAAGGAAATTTGGCTGTGGGCTGTTCCGTTAAATCGTGAAGATCAGCAAGAATTTGTCAAAATTGAACTACGTTTGGACAAAAGAACGTTAAACGCGATTGGGTTGCAGAGAATTGATCCGAATGGAAAGTCGTATACTGTGTATACTTTACGTAATCCAAAAATAAACCGGTTATTTGAGCTTAGTTTTTTGAATCCTGATGTTCCTCGCGGCTGGCGGCTTGACGTACAAGAAGTTATACAACAACAACACACAAACCAACCCCCAATCCCCACACCCGCCCCCCCAAACCAACCAATCGCAAACCCACACAACCACAACCAAAACCACAACCAACCCCGAACAGAAATCCCCCTATACAGACCATAAAATAAAACTAAAACGCGATGTCGCGGAGATTGATGTGGACTAGGAAAATGAGTACAAACAACGACAACAAGATAATCCTCTATCGGGACGAGAACGGCGTAAATAATATCTCCGTCCGTTTTGCAGATGAGGATGTGTGGCTCACGCAAAAACAGATTGCGGAGATTTATGATACAACTCAACAGAATATTAGCCGGCATATTGAGAGTATACTCAAAGATGATGAATTGCCGGAAGAAGCAACTCACAAGAAATTCTTGTTAGTTCAAACGGAGGGCAAGCGGAAGGTTCAGCGTAACATTGATCATTAGACTTGTTCCATTACTGCTGTTAGTTAGCCGTTAGCGATGGTAGCTTGCTACCGACGAGATACTGTGATTACTGTTGTTGACTGCGCAAGCGGTGTGTTAAAGTAAAACGGAGCAGGGAGCAAGCTCCCTCGCTAACGGCTAAAACTATTCGGTCATAACTAAAGATAACTTCGGGAGCAAGCGACCTTCGCTAACGCATTGCCATACATAACGCCTGTTGTATTTTTTAAGTTTTGGAACAAGTCTAGTAAATCCGATTGATTTTGTTAATATTTGGAGGGAAACGATATGAATTATGAAACTTACGATGTGCAGACAGAGGCGATTATCAGCGCGGGGATGAAACTGTTGCGTGAACATCTTGGCGTTATAGAAACAGAGATATTCATAACCAAAGTAACTCGTAAAGGGTTCGATTATACGCAGTGGCGTGAGAGTCTTTACGAGGATATGAGTCTTGATGCGCTTTTGGACCACGCAACTGAAACAACAAA
>JAISQS010000384.1 GCA_031274045.1 Planctomycetaceae bacterium
TAGCGTAGGGCAACGCCCTACGAAAGGGATTCACAAACACCACTCGGGGCAACGCCCCAATAACATCAACAATAAAGGTAGTTTTTAGTAGTGAGTTTTCAGTAAGGATTATATTAAAATTGAAAACTAAAAACTTCCGTTTGATCTGATATTATTGCCCCGTTGGGGCGAAGGTTATTTACAATCAATTATCGTAGGGCGTTGCCCTACGCTATGGTATTTTGCCCTTTCAGGGCGTTGATGTCGCGCATTGATAAATGATACGAAGGGAAGCCCCACAAAATCCGAAATAATCAGGAAATTTCGTACATCATGATTCGCGGCAACCAGAAAGATTTAACATTTTTATTAAATTTATTGAGAGTTATGAAAATTGTTTTGACATTTTTTTTGTTGTGTATTTTTTGGTCTTTGCCGCTTTATGCGAAGCCTGTTAAGTTGGCGATGGACGATGGGCGTTTATTGATTGGCGAGATCAATGAGCTTGAGCGGGTTGATGAAAAACTTGAGAAGGTTGGCGACATGAAGCCGAAGTTGATAGTTGTGGTCAACGATGGTTTGCGGTTTATTTATGTTCCGAAGTATAAATTGCGTCGTGGTGCGTTGCCGGAGGTGGTTGGTGAGATACCGGAAGTGTTCAAGACGAAACTTCAATATAGCGATTCCGGTATGAAGTTGGCGGTGTTGGGTGAATTTGAGCCTCGCACGAGATTTGACAAATACGGGCGGCGGCTTCTCAAAGTACGTCATCTCGGCGGAGTCGAATTGATCTCACAAGTTATCACCGAAATCACTCCACAATACATTCGGGCAAGAGGACACCACATGAATAACAACAGCATCGTTTGGGATATGCGTCTTGCAACACATACTTTGCCGCGCGATCAATTGACACCAATTCTCTCTCGCCAAATTGACCCCAATAAGATCGAGGATCAAGTGCGTCTGGTGCGATTCTACATTCAAGGCGGTATGCTTGACGAAGCGGAAGAAGAGCTTGCCGACATCTTGAAAACACAAGGCGACAACCCCGAAATCAGACAACGATTCTCAGCCGTATACAGAATGATCAGACAACAAAAATACCAACGCCTGATCGACGAAATGGAGTTGCGTTTTAAGGCGGGACAATTCAGTTTTGTCCGTAACTTTCTCGAAAGTATGTCAAAAAATAGTGATTTGCCGGAAGAACTTTTTGCAACAGTACGCAGGATGTTACAACGATACGACGAGCTGGGAAAACGACGGCAAGAGATCATTACTTTGTTACATTCAATTTATGACCGCCTTTCGGATGAAGAGAAAAAAGGTGGTTTGATTCCGCCGATTATTGATGAGATTGAGACCGGCTTGACTCCGAATACGATGGATCGGATGGAGTCATTTTACATGTATGCGAAGAATCCTGATTTGAGCGATTCGGAAAAATTGGCGATAGGGATTACAGGTTGGTTTTGCGGTTCAAATGCAGACAATAACCGACTTCTCGTTGCGCAATCTCTCCCAACGTTACGTAAACTGGTTGTTGAATATTTGCAAAGCGGCAAAGAAACCATTCGCCAGTCCGAAATTATAAAACAGATCAACTCAATGGAATCAACCAATCCGGCTTTGGTAGCGTCAATGATAGCGTATATTTCGCCGCCCAAACCGATCTTGCCTGAAGAAATAATTCCAGATAAGCCGGGCTATTTTCGTTTCAAAATTCCCAGCCCGATAGTTGGTCAAGCCGCCGAAATAACGTACACGGTTCAATTGCCGCCTGAATATGATCCGAATCGAACGTTGCATTATCCGGTTATTGTTGCGCTAAATGGATTTTCGCAGACACCGGATTCGCAGATAGATTTTTGGTCTGGACATTGGCGGGGCAATGATCGTGTTGGTCAAAGCGGCAGGCATGGTTATATTGTTGTTGCGCCGGAGTGGAATCCGTTGGGGTTGTTTGACTATGATTTTTCGGCGTTTGCTCATGCGGCGGTACTTTATTCTTTGAAGGACGCGATGCGGCGGTTTAATGTTGACACGGATCGCGTTTATCTTACCGGTCATGGGATTGGCGGTACGGCGGCGTGGGATATTGGTTTGGCTCATCCTGATTTATGGGGTGGCGTGATTCCGTTTAGTGCTGTCGCGGACAAATACATCCGTGAGTACAAAACAAATTTACAACACCTGCCAATCTACTTTGTGTCAGGCGAACTTGAAGGTAAGAACGGCAAAAGCACTTTGCCAATAAACGCACAACTCTACAACGAATATCTTGCAAGACAACTGCAACCGTATGAGGTAACATTGGTGCGATATATCGGACACGGCGTAGAGATGTTTCAAGATGAGTTGTTGCCGATATTCGAGTGGATGAGCTTGCATACCCGCAATTTTGCCCCGCGAGAATTCGAAGCAACAACAACAAGAGCGTGGGACAATTTCTTCTGGTGGGTAGAATTAGGAAATTTGAGCTACGACGCACCCGACTACATCAAAGACCCGCTAAATTGGTCGCCTTCACATTCAACAAAAAGAATAAAAATAAAATCAAAACTATCACCGGCAGGCAACAACATACAAGTTGACACCACACCGAAATTATCAAATGTTACTGTCTATGTTAATCCTGATATATTGCCGGAAATGATAAAGTTCAAAACCGGCAGCCGAATCACAGTCCAAATCGGAGACAAAAAATACAACCCGCAAAATAGCCAAATACTACCAGACATCGGCATAATCTTGCACGATACGAAAACGCGTTGCGACAGACTCCACCCTTTCTGGGGCATGGTCAGATTAAAAAGATAAGAATGAAGATTCGAGAGATATGAGAGATGAGATTGGAGATTGGAGATTGATATTAGTCGCGCTAGCGATGGTGTTGTCAAAAACAAAAAACGCGTCCAATTGTCTCAAATGTTGGCGTGAACTTTATTCACAACAAATAAGATGATAAGGACGCATAACGAGGAGTTTCGTTGTTATTATATGAGGGAGGAGATTGTTTACCGGTTATGGATTGGTTTTATAAAAACTCTTTTACCATTCATGTTAATGTGTCAACATGAAAACATCAAAGAGTCCTTGTTCGGCGTTGATCAAGCATCTTGAACGGAAAGTTTTTTCTGGTAGAACGTGAGACCGTTTAACGTATAGAATGAATTCAACGAAAAATTTTTTAACCTTAACCAAATTAAATGCAATGACTACAAACACACCTCGTCCGTTGCCGATTGGTATACAAGATTTTGAAGATATTCGGGAACGTGGTTTCCGTTATGTTGACAAAACTGATTACATCCGTTTGTTAGTGAGTTCCGGCAAACCATATTTTCTTGGTCGTCCTCGCCGTTTTGG
>JAISQS010000386.1 GCA_031274045.1 Planctomycetaceae bacterium
GCTACTAAGGTTGTTTTTGTAAAAAAATAAGGTTGTAAATAAGGTTTGTTTTACTACCGCGTTGACAATTTTCACTGATAACAAATCACCATGAATTGTTGACAATTTTTAGACACTCATCGCGTTCTCTGCGTGTTGCTTCCAGATCAAATACCAAATACTTCAAGTCAAGACTCATTTGGGAAAGCGATTCATGCAACTTGCCCAAAATAATCTGACGGCGTTCCATACCATCAACAATCTTGCCAATCACGCTATAAAATTCTACACGATAAGATTCAGGTAAACCCTCAACAAGACTCAACAATTGCGCAATCGTATCTACTTCTTGCATAGTTGATTCACACAATTGTTCGTCCGACGGCGGAACAATCGACCTGCTCTTGTCAACTTTCGCTTCAACAATTTCCGTTCTCATAAGCAACTCAAAAGAAAAAGGGGGGGGAGGGGGGATGGGTGGATGGATAGTGAGGGGGGATAGTGACGGGGGGACAAAAGGAAGGGGGAAGGGTCAAGTGATCCGAAAAATAATAACTCAAAAAAACAACTCGACAAAATTCGATCACCACTCAACGAAAGTGTACACCAATTTTTTGAGAAAATTGCCACAGATTGTTAAAGTTTCAAAATTTTTTGCCGACAACCACCCCGCCTGACCGATAATACCGTTCATATTCACCAATTTTGATCTTCCAAAAAATCAAACTTTTTCGTACACTCCGCAATAACAGAATAACAGAACAAACGCGATCCGATGATTGCACTACATCACCGGACGTGTTAGCGACGATCTTTTTTGAGAATACGAACCATACGAAAAATACGGAATAAACGAAAGTAACATCTAAAAACTATTGTTAACACAAAATGCACGACAATACAAAATGCGCGAAATTTTAATAAACACTTTTAAAATTACTTTCGCGAATTTCGTCTTTTCGCGTGTTTCGCGTTAAAAATTATTTCGTCATGTTTCGTATATTTCGATTGTTTCGTATTCTCAAAAAAACGCATCTTAAAAGATGTACGGTATAACAAGGGGCAACGCCCTGATTGATAGAGTGATGCTTTTTTTACGTTTTATTACAATCATATTTTTGATTTTTTGTCAGCAGTTTTTTTTGAGCTGGTTTGGAATTGATTGTTTTGCACAGACAAATATTGCCCAAACCGGTAGCGTAACCAATCCGCGCGCATCCGCAAATTCACAACAACCCGCAACACAAACTTCACCCGCAACACCAACAATATCCACAGCATCCGTTCTCCCCACACAACCTCACCCACAACCAACCTTCAAAATCCTACACACCGAAAAGAACGCAACAATCCTAGAACATAATCGCACCCCTCTGAAATCCACACAACCTCAACCGCAACCACAAACTGTTAATCCGAATCCTTCTGATGTTAAGTTGCCAGCTGTTAAGTTGCCAGCTGTTGAGTTGTCTGGTGTTGGTGTTGGTGTTGGCGGAGTTGAGTTTGTTGAGAATCTTGTTGTGGAGTTGCCGGATAAATCTTCGGTTTCGCTTGGGAGTTCGATTGGTTTTCCTGTTATGATAGATGAGCTTAATCCTTCGGTTATGGTTCGCGCGAACGGCGGCGGTATCACGATTGCGGCTCAAATAGTTTTGCCGTATTCGATTCATCCGCAGACAAAAAAACCGGTGACGTTTATTGTTGCGGGGTCGAATTATTCCGGTTCGGGGACTTGGGAACAGTTGGAATTTTGTGATCGGAACGGGCAGCCTGATTTGTGGCAACGAGTCGAGAAGATGACTATTCCGTTGCGGGCAGAATTGAATTATCTTGACTTGCGTGAAAAATATGTCAGGCAAATTATTTTGTTTATTGAGCCGATTCCAAACCAGCCCGCGCGAAAAACAATCAATATCAAAAAACCTTTTGTCACCGGAATTTTGCCGGTGCGTGAAGAGTTTCAAAATCTTTACGAAAAGCAATCAGGGGGCGAATTGATTGGATTATTTGATCCGATAAATTTCGAAGGATTCAAACTTGTCGCCGGTTCTCAATGCGAGTTTGTCGGCTCTCATGTTGTCAAATTGGACGGTGTTGAGAAGCGTTGGGATATTGATCCGAACAAACTTGCTTCAGTCCCTCTTGTCCCGCGCCCCTTGTCAATAAATTCTCCTTCACCAAATTTATCGCCGAATCATTCACCGAATCCCTCGCTTACATCGCCATTGCTCTCTCGTGTAATTGCAAATAATCAACCCCAATCCCCCCCCCAACACGACACGTCTTCCTTGAACCGCAACTCCAATCCCGCAACCAATCCCGCAACCAATCCGCCAAGCTCCGATCTTTTGCGCAACGATAAATTGCCCGTAAAAAATCCGAGAACGTTGTACGGCAATGATCAGACAGACGGCTCGACCAACTTCATTCTCTTGCAAGATCGCGCGGCAACTGATTACACTAATTTTGTGCCGTCAAATACGAACATTCAGATTTCGGACAAGATTCTTCTTGTTGATAATTCGCCGGTTGGGGTTCGTGCGGTTGAGTATCAGGGTGAGCCTTTGGAGTTTTTGCGGAAGTTGGAATTTAATGCAGTTTGGGTCAAGGAGCGTCCGTCTGTTGCGTTGTTGCAGGAGGCGCGTGAGGCTGGCGTGTGGTTAATTTGCAAGCCGCCTAGTCCGAATGAGATTGTTGATTCGAAGCCGTTGGCGGGAATTTCGCCGGATGTTATGCCGCCGAATGTGAGCGGTTCGATTTCGAATATTCCTATTTCAAATTCGATTTTTGATTATGTGCTTGTTTGGAATATCGGTGACGATTGCACGCAGCCGCGTCATCAAGAAGACACGAATCGCGCGACGTTGTTGCAGAGTGCGGATCGGCTTCGGCATCGTCCTCTTTTGTGTACGGCGCGTAGCGGAGTTTGGGAATATAGCCGTATAGTTGACATTTTATTGATGGAAAATAAGCCGCTTTTATCGTCGCTCGATTTTAATGAACTTGCAATCTGGCAAAAAAATTATCAGGCATTGGCTCGACCGGATACGCCTTTTTGGTCTACAATTCAAACGGACGCTGACCCGAAACTCGCAAATCAATGGATTCTTTTTGGCGGAAACACTCAAGAAATTTGCCCGATTACTCACGAGCAAATAAAAATGCAAGTTTACCAAGCTATCGCTTCGGGAGTTCATGGTTTTATATTCACGTCTAATTCACCTTTGACGAATAATGATCCGGCGACAGAATATCGTCGTGCGTCGCTTGAGTTGATGAATTGGGAGTTGCAATTGATTGAGGACTGGTTCGCCGGCGGTCGCGAGCAGCCCGCAATTGTCCAATCAACACAACGCGGCAACATGGCAATGGCAGTTCTGCAATCAGGACGCACGCGGCTTCTTGTCCCGATTTGGCAAGAGCGGTACAGTCAATTTGCCGTGAGCGGTGCTTTTGAAGGCAATGTCAAATATGTCATTCCGGGCATACCTGAAACTTATGGTGCGTTTCTTCTTGTTCCGAATCGGATGTTTCCTTTGCCGACGCGCCGTGTTGCGGGTGGTACGGAGGTGATTTTGGAGGAGGCGGGATTGAATTCTTTGATCTATTTTGGCGAGATTGACAGCATGTACGCTCGCGTCGGCGAACGGGCAAAAATTATCGGACAACGATGCGCGTATCTTGCGTGTCATTTGGCGGAATTACAACTTGCATCAACAAGACAAGTTCTGGACATCTTAAAGCAAGCAAAAGAATCAAACGCGATCCCAATTCACCCCAAAGATAACTTGCCGCTAATCACAATGCGCGAACAAGAATCTCAAATCAATATGACAAAACAAGCGATAGAGATTGCGAAGAGTTTTATTGTTCAATCGCCGCCTGCGTATGGTATGGCGTATCTTCAAGCGGAGAGGTCGACGCGCGGGTTGCGTGTTGTTGCGCGTGATATTTTGCGTGAAGGGACGCGGCATGATTCGAATCCGTGTATGACTCCGGTGTCGGTTTCTTTCGCAACAATGCCATACTATTTGACAACATTTCAACGAACGATGGGAGCGGTATTGGGTCAAAATAGATTGTTGAGCGGTGACATGGAGAATGTCGTTTTTTGGCAACAAAGCGGCTGGATTTCGCAACGGCATAAAATTGAGGGGATCAGTGATCTGCTGTCAATTTCGCCGCAAGCAAGCAGAACGGGCGCGGGCGGATTAAGAATTGTCACGCAAGCAGACAACGGAGAAAGTAAACCAAAACAGATCGAAACCGCCCCAATATGGGTGATTTCGCCGCCAATACAAATAAACATGGGCGAGTTAATTTGTGTGAACGGTTGGATACGAATACCGAATCTAATAGAGTCTGGAGTTGATGGATTGACAATATTTGATTCGCTGGGAGGAGAATCGCTCGCAATAAGATTCAAAGAAACAAAAGGTCAATGGCGCGAGTTCGCATTTTACAGATACGCTCCAACAAACACAAATTACTACGTATACTTTGCCCTCAACGGCATCGGTGAAGTCCATATCGACGACGTGCGAATCGCATCCGTACAATTCGAACAACCAAAACCAATAATCCCCGAAATCAGACCAAGTTCGCCAACACTGCCAAGATTCCCAATCGACAGACTAAACCCACTACAATACCTGCCAACATTCCCAAGACCAAAACAAACACAATAAAAGACTTGTCCCATAACAGGCAATCATGTAATTTTTTAAACACGGAACACGCAGAATTCTCACGCCGTAATCCTGAAAACACGGCACAGAAGTGGGATTGTTATACTTTTTATACTTGAAAATTCCCATTCGCCATCACCATAACCATAATTTTGTTACCGATATTGATTCCCGACTAACTCACGCTTTACCAATTCGCGATGTACGCCCAACTTTACTTACCTTAATAACTATTCGATAAACGGAGTTGGCTACCTTATGTTGCGGCGAATTTTTTTACGCCCCAACGGGGCAACAAGCTCATAGCACAGGGCAACGCCCTGTGAAAAATCGCCCCCAATAACTCTCGCCATGAAAGGGCAAAAGCCAAAAGGCGGCGGAAAAAAAACTTCGATTCACCAACTCGCCAAAACCTCATTTCCACCTAATTTTTCAAACAAAACAACCGTTAGCGACGGGGGCAATCCCCTTGTTATACCACACATCTTTTTTTTATGTTTTTTTTTATATTTTGTTATTTTGTGATAAAAGGGTATTTTTTTTGATTTTCGATGTTGGGGGGCGGGTTGATGTTGGGAAAACGGGCGGCTGGAGGGGGGG
>JAISQS010000401.1 GCA_031274045.1 Planctomycetaceae bacterium
CCGCTCAACACAATGGATTTATCGTACGAAAATAGCTCGCGAAATCGCACAAAAAAACCAAAATCCAAAAAATAAATAACCAACACACAATAAGTTAAAAAAACTTAATACAGTAGAAATAATTAAATTCTCCGCGTTCTTTGCGCCTCCGCGCGAAACAAAAAATATATTGCGCGCGGAGGCGCGGAGAACGCAGAGGAAGAGAATTTTTATTGTGTATTCTTTGTGTCATTTGTGCGCAACGAAAGAAAAATAAAATAGATCATTGCAAAAATTACAACGCTAAAATCAAATTCTCTGCGTTCTTTGCGTCTCCGCGCGCAACAATCTTAAAAAAGTTGCGAACTTTGTGGTAGGAAATCTTCCTCTTGTCCTCATACGCAAAATTAAAAAACGAATATTTGTTGTAATCGATACAAAAAAATAGAGCGGCTAAAAATATTTTTTATCAAGTAGCATTGTTTGTGAATTTTTTTGCTAGAATGTGGTGGATGTGGTTGGCGGCAATTTTTTTGAGAGCGATTTTTAGTTTTTTGGGCAAGGGGCGATTTGTCTTTTGCGAGTGTGTATTGAACCAAATTTAGAATTTGAATGTGAGGTGAAATTATGGCAAGACCTAAACCGCCTGAGGAAGGGGTGCCGCTTTGGATTGTATCTTTTGGTGATATGATGTCGTTGCTTCTTTGTTTTTTTGTGTTGCTTTTTTCGATGAGTACGCTTGAGATACCGAAGATAGCGGCGGCGATTGAGGCACTTAATACGGGGTTTGGCTATCATGGTGACGGGCAATCGACGAATTTTGAAGTTGTCAAAAAGCGTGTTGAGCAGATGATGAAGACGATGGGTGACAAGCGTCCGATTACTCCGATTATCAAACCGCCTATTGCTGCGCCGCCGGGCGACCAAATCCGCATAAACATACCGAATGTTATCCAAGAAACGACAATGGGATATTTTGCGTGGTTTGATTTTAACAGTGATGAGTTGACGGAGCAGGCGAAGTTGAATTTGGCACACGCGAAAGATGAATTTGCTGGTTCGCAATTTGTAATCATCATCAAGGGACGTGCGAGTGCAAAGGAAAATTTACCGTACAGATCGTCTTTCACGCTTGCGTTCACGAGGGCGAACAATGTCCGTGATTATTTGATTGGTCTTGGTTTGGAGCCTTCGGTTTTGCAGGTTAGTGTTGTTGGAAATTTTGAGCCGATAGAGCGGGTGTTGGTGCCGTTTGAGGTGGAGCCGGCGATGGCGAATTCGGTTGTGCAAGTTATTTTGACAAAAGAAACGCCGCGCAACAGACCGGGATTCTCCGAACCAGCCGACGCAAATAACCCATAAATCAAAACCCAAAACCCAAAAACCAATAACACAACAGTTGAACGAATTTTGCTATCGACTCTTTTCGTTTGTTCGTTTTGTATTTTTTGTTTATTTCGTATTCTCTAGCAAAACGGATACGAATTTTAGTGTGTGTGAGAGTACAGTATATATGGAGTGAAAATTTGTGATGACGAGTTATGTTCTTAGTGTGATGTCTGCGGATCATCCTGGTATTGTTGCGGCGGTGAGTGATGCGTTGGCGAAGCTTGATGGGAATATTCGGGCTTGTAGTCAGACGGTTTTGAATGGTTATTTTACGTTGATAACGATTTTTGAGATGTCGGAGCCTGTTGATCCGGTGGAGCTTTGTGTTCGGTTGCGTCAATTTGGCGAGATTGATGATGATTATCAATTAGTTGTGCGTGAGGCGACTCTACAGCAAGCGACCCAAAGTAGACAGACAGATTCTTTTATAATTACTGCTTTTGGCAAAGACCGACCCGGAATCATACGTGATTTCACACAATATCTTTCTGGTCACGACATCAATATTGCTGATCTTTATGGTGAGGAGACCAATGGCGAATTTCATTTGGTTGGTCAACTTGAGATACCTGTTGAGTTGGACATTAGGCTTTTGCAAGATGATCTTGAAGAAATCGGGCGTGAGCGAGAATTCACTGTAAAACTACAACACAAAGACATCTTCACCGCAACAAACCAACTAAGATTCGGATAAATACACAACAAAAAAAATAAAAAATCCTCTGCATTCTCCGCGCCTCTGTGCGAAATATATTTTTTAACGCGGAAAGACGGAAAGCGCGGAATAGGCGGAAAATGAATTTTAAAAAATTCCCGCTCATTCCGTCCTTCCGCGATTTCAGCGTTAAAAAAAATATTGAAGGTTAGATTCAATCTACAGAGCGATACATTTCTAACGGAATGTAATACCGCGAAAGAATAGAATTGATATGGTGTATTGATAAAAGGCACGAATGTATGCCCCACAAAATCCGAAATAATCAGAAAAATTTTTATTGATTATTTCGGATTTTGTGGGGGTATTACATTGTGTCTTTTATTCGCAGTATCAACGCCCTGAAAGGGCAACAAGCTCATAGCGTAGGGCAACGCCCTACGAAAGAGATTCACAAACACCACTCGGGGCAACGCCCCAATAATA
>JAISQS010000436.1 GCA_031274045.1 Planctomycetaceae bacterium
GATGAAAACGTCAAGATTATTCGTTGCGCTAATTGTGACCAACAAATTTGCCGCGCAGCGGGCGGGCGTGTCCTTATAATTACCTTACGTCATCTATACTACGATGCAAACCCGTGACAGTACCCATTGATAGCACCTATTGAAAATACTTTAAAATTGCAATAAATTATATCCAACAATAAATGATGGCTGGGGGCGGATTGATTTGGCGGAGGAATTTGTTTTGCCAAATGTTAATTCGCTGCGATTATAGCGTGCCGTTTTGATATTTTTATGTCAATGAAAAAATTCATAGTTCGTTGCGAATATGATAGACGGCGGTGTGGATAATTTTGTCAACTATTAACTTTATGAGGTTGGTGTGTTAGATTTTTTACCTGAAGTAGTGCAAGGAGTTGTGAATGATCGTAATGCCGGTTTAACATTGCAGGCAATAGCTGATAAACATGGGCTTCCTTTGCAACATGTACATCGTATCTGCCGAGATAACGGACACAAATTAGACGATATATCGGATTCTGAAATTGATATAGATAAAAATTTGGTTTTGTTGTATGTCGAGCGAAGCGTATTGTTAGATCGCCGAGCCGGTTTAACATTCAGCGCGATTGCGGAAAAACGCAAAATGAAAAAAAATATTGTTACGCAAATTTGTGAAAAATACAAACATTTGCTCGTCGGCGTACCCAAATATGCACGGAAACCTTTTCCAAAGTCAATTGAAGAATTGCCCAAACGCGAACAAAAAATACTAAATATCCGCAAGACCGGATTAACATTTCGAGAAATAGCAGAGAAGCTGAAAATAGATCAAAAACAAATAGAAAGCGTCTGCTCAAAATATCGATGCTTCGTAGGTTTTGGTGCAGCATCACCAAAACGTCTCCGTTCGAAAGATCGTTTACGCGACATGATAAACTTGCGAAGAAGCGGAATGACATTGATCAACATCGGTAAAAAATTCAAACTTTCCGCAGCACGCGTCGGACAACTAATACAACAATACGTAGACCAATCAGGCGAAATAGAGACATCATTTGTACGTTCAAGCAAATGGCTAAAAACCGATAAACCAAAACGCGCCTACGAAATGCGGCTAAAACTAATGCCATATCGCGAAATCCGAAAAATACTAAATTGCAACGATTCCACCGCAAGATATTTTGTAGAAACATATTGTAAACATAACAACCTGACAATTCCACACGCAAAACCGGCTCCGGAATGTAAGTCAATCAACGAATTACCGGAAAGAACAAAAAGCATACTACTAGCCCGCAAAGCCGGAACAACCGTCGAAAGCGTAGCCGAAAAACATAAAGTATCACTAATGACCGTCGCCCGAGTTTGCAAAACATACGGACATCTTGCCGGATTGGTAACAAGAAAATATACCAAAAAACAGATAACACAAAAAAAACATAACACCCAAAAAACTCCACGATAACACCACCGCCGCGCGATTATTGTCGCACACAAAGGCACGAAGGACACAAAGAATACACGATAAAAATCCTCGTCCTCTGCGTCTCTGCGCGCAATATATTTTTGTTGCGCGCGGAGGCGCAAGGAACGCGGAGAATACAAAAAATAAAAATTCTCTTCCTTTGCGTTCTCAGCGTCTCTGCACGCAACATATTTTTGTTTCGCGCGGAGGCGCAAAGAACGCGGAGGATACAAAAAATAAAAATTCTCTTCCTTTGCGTTCTCCGCGTCTCTGCGCGAAATATATTTTTGTTTCGCGCGGAGGCGCAAAGAACGCGGAGAATCTGTTTAAGGCTTTCGCCATAAATTAACTGGCAAATTTTTTGTTTTTATTAAAAATCTCCATAGCCCAATCTAACACTTTTGTTGCCGGTTAATTTCCGGCGAAAACCTTACATTGTGTTATGCACCGCCTCAACAATAACCAATACAACTTTATTGAGTCATGGTCGACTCGCCCCAACGGGGCAACTAGCAATAGCACAGGGCAACGCCCTGTGAAAGTCACCCCCAATATCATTTTCGCCCTGAAAGGGCAAAAGCCAAAACGTATCGGAATTGCTAACGCCCTTTCAGGGCTTGATTGATATTTTGAACGTCGTTCGTAGGGCGTTGCCCTACGCTAATGCTTATTGCCCCGTTGGGGCGAGAAATAAAAGCGGTCAAAGCTAACATGAGGCTCTCGCCAGAAATTAACCAAAAATTTTTTTGTTTTTGTCAAAAGGCTCCATTGCCCAATTCTAACACTTTTGTTGCCGGTTAATTTCCGGCGAAAGCCCAAACGCTGTAAAACGTCTGTATAAAAATTCTTTATCTGCGAATATCATTAAAATCTGCGTTATCTGCGTGCTAAAAAAGGTCAAGGTAGCCGGTGGCTAATAAGGTTGATTAGAGCGGATATTACGCTGATATATTACGTATTATGTCTATTATTTGTTTTACTTTTTTCATATCTTTTATTCCGGCGGCGGCTTCAACACCGCTTGAGATATCGATACCGAATGGTTTTGCTTTTTTGATTGCGTCTATTACGTTTTCTGGGGTGATTCCTCCTGCGATCAAAGTTTTTTTGAAGGTGCTGCAAAATTGTTTTGCGTCTTCCCAGTTCCATGTTGTTCCGTTTCCGCCGGGCAAAATTCCTTTTGACATTTCGAGAATATAAATTTGATTTTGTTGCTGATTATCATTTGTCAAATTGTTATTATTCTGTGTCAAGAGAGATTCCAAAATGCGGTTTTCTTTGATGACGTGAATGGTTGGTTGTTTGATGGTATTTAGAACGTCGTCGTGTAATTTACCGTGAATTTGAACATAATCGAATCGACCATCCAACCTATCCGGCAAAGAATCAACAACAACCAAAACAACTTTACGCTCTTGCCTGCGAAACTCCTCCGCCGCGTCAAGTATCACACCCATCCGCTCAACATCAACATGACGCGGACTCGGCGGATAATACACAACACCAATCATATCCGCACCAGCCTCAAAACAACCCCTAGCCGCTTCCGGCGAAGTAATACCACAAATCTTTATTTGCATCTTTTCTCTAACATATTGCAAAACATCAAGCGTGAGTCAAACCTTGTTATACCACACAATTTTGCCGCGAAGCGGCGACGGACAGGAACGCGGGCATCCCCGCCCGCCTCTGTGCGTAATAGAACCGAACAAGTTTGAACTGAACACCAAGACGGATTAGCAAATGTTCTCCGACACGTCTTGGCGTTCCTTCCAAACTCGTTCGGTTTCCTAATGCACTTAGGCGGGCGGGACGCCCGCGTTCCAGTCCGCGCCGCTTCGCGGCTATTGTCGGTCGCGCCGACGCTATTCACCAAGAAATTTCGGCGAAAGGTCGGCTATCTTGTATTATGGACATTTTGCGTTTTTTATTCGTCGCAAACTATGCGGAAGCCAACGTTGAAAACGGGTTGCCATGAGTTGTATGGTCGTCGTAGACCGCTTCTTGACCATTTGGGGCGGTCGCGCCATGAGCCGCCGCGAACGACTTTGCGGTTGTCCGTCGGCGAATAATCCGACGATGTCCACTCCGCAACACTACCATGCATGTCAAATAATCCCCAAGGGTTAGCTTGATACGAACCGACTTTTTGTTGAATCATATTGCCATCATCAACTCCCTCCGCTCTCGGTATAAACGCTTCAACATCCGACGGATTGTGTATCGGTTGCGGATTGACTCCTCTGACAACAAACTTCTTCGTCTGCATGTCCGCAAGATTCTCAAACTTGCCAAAATCAGCCCCCAAATCACCATACCACATTGGAGTTGCAGCCCCCGCACGGCAAGCCCACTCCCACTCAACCTCCGTCGGCAACCTGAACTTCTTGCCGGTTTTTTGACTCAACCACGCACAAAACTCAACTGCATTGTTCCAGTTGATTCGAATTACCGGCTGATCAGGTTTGTTTGCGGGATAGCCCGGATGCGTGTGGTCTTTGTACCATTGGTCAATGAATCTACTGTCGTGTTTGGAATCGAACTGACTATAAAGCGCGTTCGTAACTTCTGTTGTCATCATCCAAAACGGCTTTTTAACTTCAGCAACACCACGCGGCAACTCATCCGCAAATCCGCCGTCATCACCCTTAACAAATTTACCCGCCGGAATCCACGCAAACTCAACATCAATATTGTCCGCAACCTTCACCGTTTTATTCGGCTTCGTCTGCATGTTTTTGGCAACCTGCTTATCAAAGGGCCAGCCCTGAATTGCCGGTGCGGTGTAGTCCAATTTGACCTGCTTCTTCGGCTTGACAAATTCAATCTTTTCCGGCAACTCTATTCCGGCATACGGATCAACCTCAGGATTCAAATCAATATCCGCATACAACGACCTCAACTCCGCCGCACGCTCCGCAACCTTCGCAATATTCTTACGATTCAATTTCTCCGCAACCTCAATCCACGTCCCATAATACGGAACATTCATGTCAACCCACGCATAAAGTTTACGCATCGAATCCGCATCAACCTCAACCCCATAATGCCCTTTTTCAAGCAGTTGGAACAACTCACTCGACCCCGCGTGAAACTCCAACGGCTTAAGCAAATGATAATCACCCTCCGGACCCGGTCGTCTAACATACGGATGCAACGCATGATACGACTTGGAAAAACCTTTGTGACCGGGCGACTTGTCGGCAAAATTCGGACGGTCTTTCTTTGAACCATCATGGCAACCGACACAATAACGATCAAGAACCGGTTGCACTTCATATTTGTAAGAAAACGGACGCTCCGCCCCCAAAAAAGGTGTAATTGGTGTTGGTGCTTTGCCCATCGCAATCGTCCGTTTACTTGGCGTGACAGTATTTTGCGACTCGTGACAACCAGTACACGCCTGATTTTCACCGGGCATTCCAACAAACCACGACCGCATCAATTGCAACGCCCGCCCATGTTCGTCCAAAGGCTGAATCGCAAGCGGCGTATTCGCCGGAATCAAAAACGACGCGCTACCATCCTCATAAACCGGAACCTCACCCAATATCCGACGCGCATCCCAACAACTCTCCATGCCAAAATAATCATGCGACCCAATACCACGATAACCATAATTGAACGAGAAAATTCTGAACTTTTTGACCGTACCTTTGGGCAAATCTTTGAGACCATCACCGAAGTAAACATCTGTCACAAAAACATTTGATTCTTTCAATTCGCGATTAACACGATTCGGTTGAGTTGGCGGCTGCACCCTCTTCACAATCGGTGTCGGCTCAAAAAGCCCATAACCCGGTTCTTCACGGATTTTTAACATATTGTCAAATGTGTCAACCAGATACAATGCCCAACCCGAATTATGCGCCAACTTCACCGAAACAATAAAATAATTCTCATCAAGCGGTGCCGGAAAAAGGAACTTCGGAAAAGAAGCATCAACAAGTTGATCCGCAATTATCGGCTTCACCGGTTTTCCATAACCCGGCACGTGCTGGATAGCTCCGTCGGCTTCCTGACGACCCTTCGCTACATCAAAAATAACAAGCTCACCCGCCCGCTCCGTACCATGATGACCGGAAACAATCGCCGCAAACTTTGTCGTACTATCAGGAACTGGACGAGCATAAAACAGACTGTTGGGCCAAAAAGAATTGCTGCCGTAAAATTCAACCTGATTCGTACCATCAGGATTCATGTGGAACAACAACCGTGTAAAATAATGCGGCGTATCAATATACTCCCAACGAAGATACAAAATACGTCCATTGGGCATCAAAACCGGACACCAATCCTGATCCTGCTCAAACGTCAATTGACGAATCGTTTTGCCGTCACTTTCCATTCGATAAATGTTGCCGACTTGCGAAGATCCGTCAATACACGGAACACCCATCATGTTAGCAGTCGAAATAAAAATAGTCGAACCATCCGGCACATAACAACCCTCAACATTGTCAACATCACTCCCAATCTGCGGTGTCACTTGCCGCAACTTCGCTGCGTCATTAGGTTTATTTGCAACGTCTCCGTTCGCGGCATTGACATTCGCGGTAACAGACGCTTCGTCAAGTTTTAGCTCAAAAATTTGCCATGTCTTTTCTTTGGAAAGAGCGGTAACGAGTGCCTTATCCGCGTTCCAATGTAGATTTATATCGCCGACAAAAGAACCGTTTGGATTTTCGATTAACGTAACGGCGTTTCCTTGTGGGTCTTGTGGATTTACGATTGCTAATGCGTTGTCGTAACCATGTTTTCCTCGCGCGGCATTTGAAATCCAGTTTGGGGTTAAGCCCGCGTTTTTTGCTCGCCGGAATAGCAGCTTCTCAAATTTCATCAGCGGATTTGCAAGCAATACGGTTTTGCGAAATTCTCCGAACTCTTTTAATTTCCCAATGATATTTTTACGCTCTTCCGGCGATTTATTTACGGCATCCTTGAAAATGTCCTTTAACTCCCCCGCAAATTTTTCGTACAGAATAGTAAAATTTTTCCCGTCATATTGGTCTGGAAATTTTTTTGTCAAATCATCTATTGCCCGTTTTATTGATTCGGGATTTTTGGCTGCCTGCAAAACATCCACGCCGACGGCATCGACTAAATCGTTTTGGAATCTTTTTTGCTCTTGTGCTTCAAACCAACTTTTCTGCTCTTTTTCTGAATCGAACAAATTCGGATCATTTGTGTCCGCAATGAGTTGTATTTCCAAAAAGGACGACCAATCGCTCGATTTATTTTCTTTTTTCGCTGGCGAACCGGCAAAAAGCGGATACGTTTTCCAGATTTTAATTTCGACCCAATCGTACTTTTTGTCGCCGGTGATAGATTTCCCCGACGCGTCAGCAAACTTACTCAAAAAACCGCCGTAGTTTGAGCCGACAATTTTGTCGCCGGAAGTGTACGTCGGTTCGTCAGGGAACGTCGGTATTTTGCCCGGATTCGCTGCGTTATTCGCGAGCCGTATTTCAAAATCCTGATTCATCCGCATATCGACATTGCCGGAATAGATCAATATTTCCATAATCGATTGCGGTTTACCGAGATAATAGATCAACGTTGATGGTTTTCCGTTGATGGCGACTCGACCGTCGCCGCCGTATGTGCCGACATCGCCATCTACCAAAAGCTCGGCATTGCCCACGTCAACTACTTTGGCGAGGCGTGCTTTGGGAAATGATAAGAGGTTGACATCACGTTTTGAACGAACAATATTCCGCATTTCGCCGAATGTATTTTCGTGCCAAGATTGGTGTGTCAACGTCACTTGGGCAAAACTCGCCTCCACACAAGCAAATATTGCAAGTAGAGCAGAAGCAAGTACAAACAAATTAAACGGTTGAAATAGTTTTTTTGACATATTTTTTTAGGGTTATTGGTAAGGTTGGTAAGGTTTTAAGCTACTTACACATGAGATTTTGTCCAAATTCGTCGGCTCATACGTAGGTACGTCGGCGAAAGAAAAATTCCAAGTGCAACCAGATTATTGAAGAACAACTTTTGAATTTCAGTAATAGACTTGTTCCAAAACTTAAAAAGTACAACATGCGTTAGGCGGGAAGTCGTTAGCGACGGGTGCTTGCCCCCGAAGTTAGTTTTTAGGTAATGTATCAGCGGAATATCCGTCTTTGA
>JAISQS010000482.1 GCA_031274045.1 Planctomycetaceae bacterium
TCGCCGAAGAAAGCTCAAGATTAACAAGAGCACAAATCCTAGTACAAGCCGGTGCCAGAACCCTAAGCATCGCAAACCAACTCCCACAATACGCCGCATCACTACTAGGCGGATAAAAACACGTACCAAAAATGGTATCGTAATATAATACGACAGAAAAGTCAGGCGATCTTTCACCGAAATTTCTTGGTGAATAACGTCGGCGCAGCCGACAATTGCCGCGTAGCGACACGGACTGGAACGCGGGCGGAACACCTCGTTATACCACACATTTTTTAAGATGTTTTTCTTCTTGAGAATACGAAACAAACAAAATATACGAAACATAACGAAATAAATTTTTAACGCTAAACACGCTAAAAAACGAAATTCGCTAAAGTGATTTTAAAAATTGTGTTTATTAAAATTGTGTTTATTAAATTTTCGCGCATTTTGTATTTTCGTGTATTTCGCGTTAAAAATAGTTTTTAGAAATTAATTTTTGTTTATTCCGTATGTTCGTATGGTTCGTATTTTCGTATGGTTCGTATTTTCGTATGGTTCGTATTCTCAAAAAAGATGTGCGGTATAACAAGCCCCCATCTCGTTGGTAGCAAGCCCCCGCCGCTAACGTTGCGTAATGATGGCTACAGTTCCCAACCTTTTCTGCGTGGGATGCTGATTAGGTTGTTTGCGTCGTTGTCGTCTGTTTTGAGGTTGACGGGATCCCATTTTATTTTTTTGCCAACTCTATACGCAACAGTTCCCAATAACACCGTCTCGGTCATCGTTCCCGAATAGTCGAAATTGCACAATGTTGTCCCGCCGTTTTTGATGGCGTTTAGCCATTCGCGGTGGTGACCTACGGATCGCGGAATTGTCTCCGGCGGTTTTTTGTAATCGGCAAATTTCCCTTCCGGCAACAACCGGTATTTGCCATAATCCGCCAACAACATCCCTTCCGTCCCTACAAAAAGAACGCCGTCGCCCCATGCAGGCATTCCGGGTTCTTTGAGCAATTGCGGTCGGAGTTTGTGATCGTACCATGTCAAAGTCAGAGCTTCGTGTTTATCTGTTTTGGGAAATTCGTATTTGACTTGCAATCCAACAGGGCAACATTCGGGATCAACTTTTGGTCCTGTTGCCTCGATTGTTGTCGGGTGCCGCAGTCCGAGAGTCCAAAAAGGCAAGTCAACATGATGACACGCCATATCACCAAGCGTGCCGTTGCCAAACGCCCAATAACATCGCCAATTCGCTGGCGCGTAACATGGATTGTACGGACGCTCCGCAACAGGTCCAAGCCAAACATCCCAATCCAATGTATCAGGCTTCACAAATTCACCTGCCGGAATAGGTCTGTTGCCCCACGCCTTGTCAACCCAGACATGCACCTCCGTAACCGTACCAATCGCCTTCGCCTGAATCAACTCAACAACACGCCGAAAATTCTGATCAGCGTGAATTTGAATACCCATTTGTGTCTGAAGTTTTTTTGCTTTTGAAATCTCGATCATGGTTCGCACTTCGTTGATATCGTGGGCAAGCGGCTTCTCCGTATAACAATGTATACCCCGCTTCATCGCCGCAACACTTGCCGACGCGTGATTATGATCAGGCGTGCCTACCGTCACAGCATCAAGTTTGCCGTCAAATTTATCCAACATCTTGCGGAAATCGGAAAATTTCTCCGCTGTTGGAAAATGTTGGGAAACGTTATCGAGCGTCTTGCGATCAACATCACAAAGAGCAACGATATTTTCCCCTTTAACATTTTGCACACTATAATTTCCCATGCCGCCAACACCAATACACGCAACATTCAATTTGGATTTAGTGTCGTTCGCGCGGAGTATTGCCGGTGCCGGTAACGAGGCAACCCCAGCCGCAAGCACCGCAGTTTGTAAAAATCGTCTACGATTTGTCTTCAACATTTTCATCTTCCACCTTTCAAGTTTTATTTGCGAATCGCGTCGCCGCGAATCTGTTTTAAGTTTGTTATTTGCGATAAGATTTTTACCGCAAATGACACAATGTTTCCACGAATATCGCAAAGAATTTAACTGTGTTCTTTGCGTATTCGTGTACGAACAATACTCTCACAAAAAAGAAAACGATCTATCAACTTACTTGATATTGTTTTCTTTGTTCGCGTGATAGCATTGAGTTTGCTTCTTTATCGTTTGTGATTTCTTCTTTTGTTGCGTCCCAATTTATTTTCCGTCCGTTCAATTTTATTGAGATGTTTGTCAAGTGGCATGGGATGATGGAGTGGTGTTCGACATCTGCGGACGCGACAGGTGTTTCGCGGCTTCGGACGCAGTCGAAGAAGTTTTTCATGTGATTTGTGCTTGGTCTTGTTTTCCATGCGTTGTCGGGCAAGGGATTTTCTTTGAGTTCTTCGTATGGTTTCCCGTAGACGTTGCCGCGATTAACAAACAACCGCCCTTTATCTCCGATGAACATGATGCCGTTTCGTTCGTTTGGTTTATTATTTTCGTCGCCGGTGACTTCTATTGGCGGGTTCTTTCCGAACAACCATTCGAGTTGTTCTTTTGAGGTTTCTTGGTGTCCGGTTGAGCCAAAGAATCCGGGTTTTTCGGCGAAGACAGTGTAGAAGATCAATTCGATGTCGTTCGGGTATTGGAGGGTTGCGTAGAATCTGTCGGGCGTGTTGAAGCAATCCGGTTTACCTTCGTTTGGGAAAATAGCACGAGCCTCAACAGACAGCGGACCCGAATTGTCCATATCCATTCCCCAATGAGCAATATCCATGTGATGGTTGCCCCAATCCGTCACCATGCCGCCCGCGTATTCGTACCACCAACGGAAAATTTGGTGAGTACGTTGTGGGATGTATGGTTTCGTTGGAGCTTGACCTTGATATAGATCCCAGTCGAGTTCTTTTGGAACGGCAATACCGTCCGACGGAAAAGGTCCTCCCCAAGAACTATAATAAGGTAACGCTACAAGAACTCGCTTGAGTTTGCCAATACGACCGTTTCGGACAAGTTCGATAGCGGTTTGAAATTTTTTGTCGCTTCGTTGTTGTGTGCCTGTTTGGAATACTCGCTTCTCGGCTTTGACTGTTTTACAGAGTAGTTTCCCTTCGTCGATGGTCAATGTAACAGGTTTCTCGCCGTAGACATCTTTGCCGGCGCGGAAAGAATCGACGTTTATTTTGGTGTGCCAATGGTCTGGCGTTCCTTGAATTATCACGTCAATATCTTTGTGTTCGAGTAGTTTTCTGTAGTCTTGGTAGACGAGTGGTTTTCCGCCAAAGTGTTTTTTTAACGCTTCGGCGTGATTCAAATCGGCATCGGCGATTGCAACTATCTCACCGTGATGGGATGCTGCTCTTGCGTCGCCGCTCCCCATTCCGCCTGCGCCGATTACGCCGATTCGGATTCGGTCGTTTGCGGATTGGGCGTGTACGGGTCGGGTCAAGCCAATTTGTGTACCGAGCGTAACGGCGGCGGCACTTGCCAATGTTGACTTGTATAAAAATTCGCGACGTTTCATTTTTAGTTTTCCTTTTTTTTCAAAAAAAGTGTTAGCTGTTATTGGTCGGCAAATT
>JAISQS010000514.1 GCA_031274045.1 Planctomycetaceae bacterium
ACAAAACGACCTGATTGAGCTGCCTCAATCATACGTTTGTTCACTTCGGCTTGTTTCAATTTGCGACCCGTATAAGGCTCGCCCAAAGAAACAAGCTCCGCGCCCGAACCCGCAAAAGATAACGTCCGCGAATCAACAAGATAATCATACAATATCAAATCAGCACGAGAAATCAAACGCACCGCCCGCAAAGTCAATAAATCAGGATCACCAGGCCCCGCCCCAACAAGATAAACAACCCCTTTACCAAACAATTCCCACCCCCCACATGATTTGTACAAAAATAAAAAATAAACAGCAAAAAAATAATCCACAGGAAAGTAAGGAAAGGTGATTGGTAATATATTAGTGAAATACTTCAACACTGTAGAAAAAACAAACCTTATTTACAACCTGATTTTCTTACAAAAACAACCTTAACCTTCGTAGCCCATGAATCACCCACAAACATAACCTTATTACCTTATTTTAACTGTGTAACCTAATAAAGTAATAAGGTTGAAATTTTTTATTGTCAATGGCTACTAAGGTTGTTTTGTTGAGGAAAAATCAGGTAAAAATAAGGTTGAATTAAATCCGGATATTTCGCTGATATATTACAACCTGTAAAAATCTGCTGAAAAATATTCATCCATTATCTTCCCTTGATCTTCCTGTGAATTATTCCTCAAAGAATTATCCCTCGCACGTTATTCGATTTTATATACTCTGTATTCTTTGTTTTGGTAGATGATTTTTAGGTTGAATTTTTTGCTTATGTCCGGATTTCTTTGGGCTAAAATGTAATCGAACTTATATTTATTTTTTAGGAACAAAAGTTCCGCATTCGATTTCTTTGACAACATTTGAGCAAAAGATTTTTTTGACAATCTGTCTGCGAGTCTATTTTGTTGTTCGGGTGTACTATTTTCTTGCTCGGATTCGCTGAATAATTCTTCCATTGATTCAGCCCATTTGACTAGTAATTTTGCGTCTTGCGGTACTTCTTTCCAGACGGGCAAATTGCTTCGGTTTGCGTACCATTTGAAAGTTACGCTGTCCAACGGAACGTAAAATTTTGCTGATTTCGGAACGTTTTTTGTGTCGGCGATCCAGTTGCAGACATCGCGCCATTGGTATGCTTGGGCTGGTCGTTTTGATTCTGATTTCGGGAATGCAAATCTTGTCCTTTCGTCGGCTAATCCCATAAACGTTGATATTGGCGCGTAGATCAAAATCACTCCGTAAAATAATATTGACCACACCGCCAACTTGTCCCGTTCGCCAAAACTACGACTCACAGAAAAATCCCATCGCGTAACCGAAAACAAAATTGCCCGACAGACAAGAATAGAAACGCCCCACGCAACAGCAGCATCCGGCATCGTTTGCCACGAAAACATGAATCCGCCAAATAAACAATAATCTGCCGCCATGAAAATAACTATTGGTACAACAATCACAATTATCGTTTCAAAAAGTGTCGGTAACTTTATCGGTTCTTTGCCGTCTCCGCGCATCCGCGCAATCAGACTCTCAATCATTCGCAACAACCGATGCATTGAGCCGATTGCCACTCCCATCGGCACCGCAACATCCGACATCCGAAACCAATAAAATCGCAGCAATGTTGCAGACAAGTTTTCGTTATTTTTGAAAATGTAGGCAAGTAAAAAACCGACCAGCGAAATTATAATTGTCCCCGATACAAAAAAATCGAATCTTTTTTGACTGCTGTTGCCCGAAGTAAATCTACAGCAAAATATCCACAACAACGTCAACAACACGAATCGCAATATTCTCGTCCACGTGAACATATACGGAACGAGATGATGATTCAGGCGGTCAAAAACATAAATCTTGTGTGCTTTTTGGACGACATCGCCGACAGTGCCGTAGTCCAAAAGAAGTCCGGGAATCACTCCGGGCAAGGCAATTACTCCACCCAAAAGCATGAAAAAATAATCCGGTTTACGCCGACAAAAGACGTGGACAATAATTGCGGCGGCAACAGACCAGCCGCCGACGATCACATGAAACGCCGAAGCTATCCCAAAAAATATCCACACACGATTAAACCGACCACGCACAAGCTCCGCCATGCCAATCATCACAAAAGGGAACGCAAAAGACTTCCCCTCAACTCCGCCAAGTATCCACTCACCCGCCATATTAAACGACGAAACATAATACGCCAAAGCAAGACCGGTCGGTATTGAACACCAACGAACACGAAATAAAACATAACACAAACGCACCCAACCAAACGCCAAAAGATACCACGTCAAAACACGACCAAAAACAGCCATCCAATAAGGCGAAAGAAAAAACGATAACCAACCAAACAAAAAATAAAACGTAAGATGAGAATCCTCCGAATCAAGAAACGTATCACCAACCACCCAATCATAATTCCAAAAATGTATCGCCTTACCTATATAATAAGGCTCGTTAATGTCGGGAATCGGAGACCCGCCAAAAACACAAAACACAAAAAATAATATCGTTACCTCAAAAAAAATCAGTAACAACCTCATAAACCTCACTCTAAAATCAAAACCGGTCTCTTGGGTTACACACATAAAAATTTGGACTCGTATATTCGTTTCGCGTTGATCTCTCAAATCAATCAATCGTGTAATCGTGTATTTGATTTGAACAAAACAACTCGTTTATTATTGGTTGTTGGGCGTAATTGTAATTTGGGCAAGTTGCTATTATAATCGGCGACCTTGTTTTTTGTGCCTTTAATCTGTACACCGGTTTTGTGATGTCTTAGTTGTGGGGCGGGCAACACCGGCTGATTGACAAAAAACCGAAAGCTCGGAATGATTCAGCCTCGACTATCTGAATTTTAATTCATTGCTTGTAAATATTGGCTTGCGGTACGTTTATAAATTTCGTAAACGTACTCTAAAAATTTAACTATTATTTGTACGTTATATATATTCATGGATAATTACGATATAAAATCATCGTCCGATCAATCATTGACAGATCAATCGTTGTCGGATCAATCATCATCGTCAGAGCAATCCGAATCAGTGCCGGATCAATCGTTGTCAGTTCAATCTTTGTCCAATCAATACGAATCGGTGTCAGGTTCAATCTTACCTGATCCGGTTTTGAGTACGGATGATTTGGGTGATGATGTTATTGATTTGGATGCGGTTGGGTCAGGTGAGACCGGTTCGGGGTTGGGTTCGGGGTCGGAAGAGTTGTTGATATGTGACGATTCCGCAATGATTTTTTTGGACTCGGCTGAGACTGATTCGTCATCTGATTCGGTGACCGGTTCGGCATTTTGCGGGGAGTATTCTATCGAACCTCCGTCAGGTACGCAACCGTTACCGGTGTTTACGTCGTCTGCAACTTCTGCGAATTTTTCTTTCTCAACTAGCAGTGTTGATCCATTGGGTAATACTAATCCATCCGGCAACATTACTCACGCGGTTAATCAAACTGACTCAACTAATCAAAGTGACTCAAGCGGCAAAGAAGTTCGTGGTGATTCGGGTCATTCGTATCGTGGCGGTTTATCTGTTTTGTTTTTGCTTGCTCTTGGGATAGGGTTGATATTGAGTCCTTGGGTTGCGGAGTGGATGGTTTATTCGATAGCTCGTGGTTCTGAGCGAGCGAAGGCGGATATTGCGCGTCAACTTTTGGCGGGACTGCCGGAGCCGGAGCAACGTATTCCTTGGGTGGTGAAGAAGGTTGCGCCGAGTGTGGTGTTTATTCGTGCTTATTCGCAGCAGCGGCGGATTGGTGATTTTGGGGTAGGAATTGGGACGGGGGTGATTGTTGATTCGAAGAATTCGGCTTCGTTCATTTTGACAAATAATCATGTCATATCCAATGCACAGAGGCTTTCGGTGCAATTGAGTGACGGGCAATCGATCAATGATGTTGAGATAGTTGGTTATGATGAGGAGACGGATTTAGCTGTTTTGCGGATAAATCAATCTAATCTGAATGTGATTGATTGGGGTGATAGTCGTGTGATTGATGTTGGCGAGCAAGTTGTGGCGATAGGGAATCCGTTTGGTCTTGGTCATACGGTAACATCGGGGATTATCAGCGCGACAGACCGTTATAATCCAAATCTGTCCGGTTCACGCGACCATGAGATGTTGCAGACCGACGCGGCAATAAATCCGGGCAATAGCGGCGGTCCGCTTGTCAATTTGAAAGGTGAATTGATCGGTATCAATACGACTATTTTTTCTCACAGCGGCGGCAATCAAGGAATCGGTTTTGCGATTCCGAGTCTTCTTGCGAGACACGTCTACAACGAGATACGCGAACATGGTGAGGTTGAGCATGGTTGGTTGGGGATAATTATGATGCCGACATCGGGTGATTTTGCAAAGTTGCAAGGTTGGGATGTGCCAAAGGGTGTAGTTGTTCGTGAGTTCACACAATTTTCTCCGGCAAGAGAAGCGGGGATAAAACGAAAGGACATCTTGATCAAATGGGGCGACACGGAAATACGCGATCCTTTGCACTTATCGCACTTGATAGTCCTCTCACGCGCAGGCAAAACAGAAACTATCGAACTGATAAGAAACGGCGAAATAAAAAAAGTTCAAGTAAAACTAGGAAGACGACCCGTAAGCATAAAACCATAATACGCAATCACAACACACACAACACACAATAAATTTAAAATAATATGGATATGAACAAAAAAAACGTCCCCGCAACAACTGAGCAGAAATTGCTTATCTACAATACCGCCGACGGTAAAACGTCCGTAACATTATTGGCGCGCGACGGCAATGTCTGGATGAACCAGCAGCAGTTGGCTGAACTTTTTGACACCTCTGTCCCAAACATCAGTATGCACATATCAAATATACTGAATGAAAAAGAATTGGATAATAATTCAGTTGTTAAGGATTACTTAACAACTGCCGCCGACGGCAAGAACTGCAACATTTAAAAAATAATTATTTGAAAAAATGACGGATTTATTTACAAAATTCAACGCTCACGCAAATGCCGCTCAAGCCGCGCAAATGAGCGCTTACATGCGAAATCAATTTGCGTATCTGGGTATTCCTACGCCGCTTCGCAGGACGCTTGCAAAAGAATTTCTGGCTTCCGAAAAGAAAAAGACCGGTACGGATTGGGACTTTATCAAT
>JAISQS010000540.1 GCA_031274045.1 Planctomycetaceae bacterium
AAAGCGGTGACGTATTTGAATTACCGCGTCAAATGACCGAAAACGTCCAAAAACCAGTGAAGAAATTTTGAACATGATTAAAAGGTAGGTAGGCAGCCTTTCTCCGAAACATTTGGTAAATATACTCTACCCCGCCCTCAAAAGTAGAATTGTAGCAGCGGGTTTTTCAATTGACAAAACCTTATTACCTTATTAAGGCATTCCAATCAGGTAATAAGGTTGATCTTTTTTATTATCATTGGCACTAAGGTTGTTTTTGTAAGAAAATCAGGTTGTAAATAATGTTTGTTTTTCTACAGCGTTGAAGTATTTAACTGATATATTATTACGCTTCTACGTCAACGAAATTCATGTACTTCACGTGGTGGGATTATGGGATTTTGTTAAGATTTTTTCGTTTTTCGTGTGTTGTTGATTGGCAATCAGGAGACTGTTTCGTTTTCGGATTCATTCTCGCTCTCGGATTCGTTTTCGCTGTTCGCTTTTGATTGATTTTTCAATTCCTCTTCTCTCTGTGCAAATTCTTCTGCTCTTTCTATTATTGCGTTTGCTTGATCAATTGAGATGTCTCCGATTTGTACCAAGTCATCCGGCTCGATAATTGAGAGATCGTCGAACGACAGGAAACCTTCTCCAACCAATCTATCCGCAATATCCGTAGTAATACCTTCTATCAACTTATATCCCTCGACCGCTTTTTCAAGGAGTTCCTCAAGGTCTTCCCGCGTCATTATCTCAATATCCCAACCAACCAACCTACTCGCGAGCCGGACATTTTGTCCTTTTCGTCCGATAGCCAAAGAACGGTTATCTTGCTTGACCAAAATTATCGCCCGTCCCAACATTGAGCAAAGTATCACTTCCTCAATATCAGCCGGTTTGAGTGCATTTGGAATATAAACTTGCAGGTCTGTACTCCAAGGAACGACATCAATTCTCTCGTTGTTCAACTCATCTGTAACGTTCTTGATACGATTTCCTCTTATGCCGATACACGCACCGACCGAATCAATTCGCGGATCACTACTGTAAACGGCAATTTTCGTACGATAACCCGGCTCGCGTGATACGCCTTTTACTTCGATTATGGCATCTTGGATTTCGGGAATTTCTTGTTCAAAAAGTTTCTGTACGAAAATCGGTCTTGTTCGACTCAAAATGACTTTTACCCGACTTGCGTTCTTCCTTACATCCGTGACAATTGCGCGGATGCGATCACCAACTCTAAACGATTCGCCGGGGATACGTTCGGCACGCGGCAAAACCGCTTCTACTCCGGGCAACGAAACTATTACAGCACCGCCTTCAATTTTATTTATTGTGCCGGACACGAGTTGGTCAATTTGGGACAAGTTCTCCTCGAATATCGCGTCGCGTTCGGCTTCGCGTATTTTTAGGATCATGACTTGTTTCGCGCTTTGGGCTCCGATTCGTTCGGCGATTTCGGCTGTTGCGATAGGTTCGTCGTTGCAAGTACCGGTTATTTCGCCCGTGTCGCGATCAACACGAATCTTAACGACAGCCTCTTCACCATACTGTCTCCGCGCCGCCGCCGTTATCGCAGCTTCGACTCCAACAAAGACAATTTCTTTGGCGATCCGCTTATCTCGATGTATTGCATCGACGATTCGTAATACTTCACTGGGATTCATAATTCACTCCGGTAACCTAACAATTTTGTAAACCAACTATCGCAAATTGGCAAACCAAAATCAAAAAAACATAAAAAATTAAACTGCTTGTACAGTACGTTGCGTATATCGCGTCCGTTCTCAAAAAAATCAACGAACCCTACACTCCTCCGCTGCTTCCAACATCCATTTGTAGAGGTTGCAGAGGTAAATTATTGTCACACCCCTAAACGCAGAGGCGGTATTGTACGGGAAATTTCAACCGAAACAACCCTACTAATAAACTACGCGCAAAACACACGATACACGGCACACAACGGAAATTCGTCAACACAAAATCACAAAAGCCGCAAATATAAATCCTCAAATATAAATCCGCAAATATTAAGTCAAGGGACAAACAAATAAAACAACAAACGAGCGGCACAATGTAACCATCATCTCAATTGCGATGTTGTCCGATAACGAAGCGAGTCAGCTTGCCAAGACCACCCCAACGCAACAGGCGGGTTATGATACATTGCATTCAAATAACAGTCAAGGGTAGCCCGCCAACCAGAATCACAAAATAATCTAACCCAAAAAACAAGAATACAACACACCGCCGTAATACACAGATGATTATCGTACAATAAAGCAGACTATCTTATATTTTCGCATTGGCACATGAACATGGAATATACTTTTTTACTTTTTATACTTGAAAATTCCCTTTATGACAAATCATTGTGAAAATTTGTACAACTAATATTGAGCCTTAACCAATTCGCGACGTATGATCAATTTCCCCTCCCTTAATAACTAACGAAGCCACCCTACACGCGCCCTTAATTCCCTTATTATTCGAGTTGTGGTGAAGTTTAAATTTTGAATTATAAAATAGTCAAAGTATATTACCGTACTAGATTTAATTTGCCACAAATCGCTCGTAAGTATTGCCCGTAACGAATAAGGGGATAAGGGCGCGTAGTGGAGGGGCTTCGTAGTTATTAAGGGAGGGGAAGTTGGTAACAAGGCGCGGATTGGTTGTGGCTCAATTCGATAACATAA
>JAISQS010000546.1 GCA_031274045.1 Planctomycetaceae bacterium
GGGAAGTGAAGTGACTGGACAACAAAAGGCAAGTTTACAAAAAAATCACCCGTTCTACAATACCAATTTCGAACTTACGCCTTAAGTTAATACGTATGGGGCGTTGCCCTACGCTATGAGCTTGTTGCCCTTTCAGGGCGTTGATACTGCGATGAAAGACACAATGTAACACCCCCACAAAATCCGAAATAATCAGTAAAATTTTGCGTATTTTGTCTTTTCGTGTATTTCGCGTTAAAAATATTTTTAGAAATTACTTTTCGTTATTTCATATTTTTTCGTCCGGCACGTATTCTCAAAAAGTATATCGCATCGTAAATTCGTATCGAATCGGTGTTCCGGGAGTCAATGGTTTTATTGTGTTATTTTTGTTGTCGTATTGTTGCCAATGAGTTCGCCAGAAGTCTATTTCAAATCCCGTCATAAACGCATCACTCCAGTTATATATGGCATTGACGAAGAGACAATGACTATAATTTCTTGCAAGATTATTTCCGCTGCTTCCCGAAATTACATCTTTGTTGAAAGGATCGTCTATCATGTAGCAAAAGTTGGTTTGGAGTTTTTTTGTTGTCTGGTGCGTGAACGCCAACCAGCCGCCTTGAGCACGAATAGTATCACGCCGCCTCATGTCAACTCCTTGCAAAATGCCCCCCTCAATCGTTGATAAATTTTCACCCAAAAAATATTCCATTTGAAAACCGAGCTTGTCCGTTATCGGCAAATCAAAATCAATATTCAACGACCACGTCGGCAGATTTTTTTTGTTGTTGTCAAACGAAAATCTCTGCTCGCCAAAATGAGATGACACCCCAATAGAGATCGGCTTCTTTTGACTCAGTCTATTTTTTGCAAACGAATATGCGAGCCGCCCTTGAATTATCGGGTAACTTGACACGGCAGGCGAAACCGCCGCACCGTCACGGAATACATTGTCGGTGATTCCAAATTGGGCAGTCAAACTATTATCGTTACAAAAATTCCAATTTCGATCTACACGAATCATCGCCCGCCTATAACCAACATTGCCGACACACGCACCAGCCGTATAATTCAACGTTTTCGGAAACAACGGCGAAATTATCTCCCAATCCTGCCCCGCCAACAACTTCGTTTGACCATCACCGATTGAAAAATACGCCTTCCGCAAAAGCAAGCCGCCGCGATTACGCGATTGATACGAACCTTGAAAATCAAACTCAATCGCACCATCAATCCGCGAACCTCGCCAACACCGCAACCCATCACCAGACAACCGCAACCCAAGACGCGTCGATTTCGGATCAACATTGAAACCCGCATCAGACTCAATATCAGGAGAATTAGCATAAACAGCATAATCACCCGTCACCGTCCGTTGCGATTCATACGACGCGCTCAAATTGACATAACCATACGGCGTAATCGACAACGAATTTTTTTGCCAAAAAGATTTTTTGCCCGCACCGGATTGATCGTGCGACGAATTATATTTTTGCATAAACAAATCAAATTCATCACGCGTCAAATACGCCGAATCCGGCAAATCACCAGATGCACAAACATTCAAAAAAGACGGCATCAGCAGTAAACATAGCAATAACGATACTACCGGTTTAATCGTAATAATCAGGATTCTTACACGTGTCATTGTGATATTTTTGGTGAACGATTGAGAACGGATTCTCTTCTGTTGATTGTGATTTTGGACAAGGTTATTTGTGTTGTAGTGAATACGCCGACAACGACTCAAATTCGGATTAGTCAATTTGACAATAACTAATCCAAACCACCAACAACACGCTTACTTATCGGACAACAGATGGCACAAACAATAAGAATTTTTTCCACAAGTACATACTTCAAACGCCAAATCATCCGCGCAAATTATGTCTCATTGATCGAGATGTCGATTGTCTGTTTTGTGATTTTATCTATGGTTTTCACGCGTATACACTTTTTACACTTGAAATTTCCTCTTTTATAAATTTACATTGAAAATATGTACAACCAATATTGAGTCTTAATCGATTCGCAACAGGTAACCAATTTCCACTCCCTTAATAACAATGAAGCTCCTCACTACGCGCCCTTATCCCCTTATTGTTTGAGTAGAGACGCAATGCATTGCGTCTGTACTTTCAATTTTGAATCGCCAAAAGTCAAAGCACGTAGCTATATCGGATTCAATTCGCCTCAAATTTGATCGTGACTTTATAATTAACGAATAAGGGGATAAGGGCGCGTGGCTGGGGGTCTCATTGGTTATTAAGGGATGGGGAAGTTGGTCACCTGTTACGAATTGGCAAAGACTCATTGCCGATAACAATATCATTTTGATTGCGATTGTAATGGGAATTTTCAAGTGTAAAAAGTATAAAAATTACGATTTCAAAAAACTCAAAAAACACAAAGAACACTGAAACCGGAAAGCGTTGAACTCGACGGAAATTATTGATTGCGAGCTTTCGTATATTCCGGTTACGGCTTTGTAAATAATCTCAATGAACGATGGCATTGCGGCGGTATTGCGGGGATAAATTGTATTTGCCCCAAACAATACACGAACAATCAAGGAATTTTTTTTGTTGTACATTCTGTTTGTTGTAATTTTTTGGCGGCGGTTATGATAATTTTATGTTGTCAACGATTTCTTTTGCTTCGGCTAGGATTTGTTTCAAGTGGGATTCGTTGCGGAAAGATTCGGCGTAAATTTTGTAAATATTTTCTGTTCCCGACGGGCGTACCGCAAACCAGCCAAAACTTGAAACGACCTTTAATCCTCCGATGGAAGCTCCGTTGCCCGGTGCTTTGGTCAACTTATCGATTATTGGGTCGCCTGCGAGTTCTTTTATTTTCACGCGGTCTGGTGTTAGTCCTTTGAATGCTGCTTTTTGTTGTGGAGTTGTTTGTTGATCTAATCTTGTGTAGAAGGATTTGCCGAATGAATCTTCTAGTTCGTGATAAATTGTTCCCGGATTTTTGCCTGTTTTGGCTATCATTTCTGCGGCTAACAAATTCAGGATGATTCCGTCTTTATCTGTTGCCCATACATTGCCGTCGAATCTTAGGAAGCTCGCGCCAGCACTTTCCTCTCCGCAGAATCCCAATGTCCCCCCAAAAAGTCCGCTTACAAACCACTTGAACCCTACCGGCACCTCAACCAAATTCACCCCAAGCGAATCCGCAACCCTATCAATAATCGCACTGGATACGAGCGTTTTGCCGACGCTGAGATTTTTTGACCATTGCGGACGATTTGTAAAAAGATAATGAACTGCCGCCGCGAGATAATGATTCGGATTCAACAGACCAAATTTCGGTACAACTATTCCGTGCCGATCCGTATCAGGATCATTTGCGAACGCTACATCAAAATCGTCTTTGAGCGCGACAAGCCGCTGCATTGCGTATTGGCTTGAGCAATCCATTCTGATTTTGCCATCGTGGTCAACTGTCATAAAAGCAAAACGCGGATCGATAGATTCATTCACCACCGTAATATCCAACCCGTACTTTTCCGCAATCGGCTTCCAATAAGCAAACCCCGCACCACCAAGCGGATCAACCCCGATCCGCACCTTCGCATCAGCAATCGCACGCACATCAACAATATTCTCCAAATCCGCAACATACCCCTTCACGAAATCAATTGTATTGATCTTTTCTTTTCCGATAGCTGTCTCATACGTTGACTGTTTTACTCCGTTAAGCTCCGCCCCAAGATACGCATTCGCGCGATCCTGAATCCATGAAGTTACGTCGGTTTCGGCGGGTCCGCCGTTTGGGGGATTATATTTTATGCCGCCGTCTGCGGGCGGATTGTGGGACGGTGTTATTACGATGCCGTCTGCAAGAGAATCCGCTGTTGAACGATTATGTTTGAGAATAGACCAAGAAATCACGGGCGTTGGAGTGAAGCCGTTGTCTGCTTGATAATAAACGGCAACATCATTCGCCGCCAAAACCTCCAACGCACTACGTTCCGCAGCACCGGAAAGATAATGCGTATCCTTCCCCAAAAACAAAGGACCGGTGTAACCTTTGCCGTTGCGGTAATCGCAGATCGCTTGAACTATCGCGAGAACATGCGACTCCGTGAACGAGCCGTCGAGCGATGTTCCGCGATGACCGCTCGTACCAAATGAAACACGCTGCTCGGACAACTTCATATCCGGCACCGTCTCAAAATACTTTTTTTCCAGCAACTCCGTATCAATCAAAATTGATTCCGGCGCACGTTTACCGGCTAGTTTATGAATTGGCATTTTTTGATAATTATTTGGTTACAGTTTAAATTTCCTGATGTTTCGGATTTTACGAAAGGTTTACTTTGAAAGCAAACTTCCCAAAAAAAATGAAATAATCAGGGATTATTTTTGAATTGTTTCAAGAATCTAGGAGCATTGATTACGCAGTTTTGGTACATCATCTGTAATCGTTTCCCAAAGCACGATTAAACTAAACTCCGCGTAATGATGTGCCGCAACATTACGCATTGCTTTAATCTCTTGCCATGGAATCGAATTGTTTTTCGCCTTAAAATCATCGGTTAAATGTGTTACCAATTCACCGATTTG
>JAISQS010000649.1 GCA_031274045.1 Planctomycetaceae bacterium
TATAAAAAAATCTGCGCAAATCCTGATAATCTGTCTTGATAATCTGTGTGTCATCTGCGTGTCAAAAAAGGTTTGGTGTTTTGTTTGGGAAAAGTCAGGTAAAAATAAGGTTTGTTTTATACTTTTTACACTTGAAAATTCCCTTCACTATCGCAATCAAAATGATATTGTTACCGGCATAGAGTCTTTGCCAATTCGTGACTGGTGACCAACTTTCCCATCCCTTAATAACCATTGAGCCATCCAGCCACGCGCCCTTATCCCCTTATTCTTTAAGCATAAAGTTCACGATCAAATTTGAGGCGAATTGAATCCAATGTAGCGATGTGCTTTGCCTTTGGGCGATTCGAAATTGCAAGTACAGACGCAATGCATTGCGTCTGTACTCAAACAATAAGGGAGTAAGGGCGCGTGGCGGGGAGCTTCGTTGTTATTAAGGGAGGGGAAATTGGTTACCTGTTGCGAATCGATTAAGACTCAATATTGGTCGTACAAATTTTCAATGTAAATTTATAAAAGAAGAAATTTCAAGTGTAAAAAGTATAAATAACGGCGAATTTCAGGATTCTCGTCACCCGGATAAATCCAACTGAAAAAACGAAGGTGTTCTTTCCTTATTGTAGAAGCAACCTGTTGTCTTAATTGTTCCAATTCGACCAGAGAATTACAGCCCCCTCTGAGAGTAACTGCTGACATTATCTGCATTGCCTCATCTTCAAAATTCATTTTCACAAAACGATCCTTTTGAAACATTTTCTGAAATGAATTGTCCCAATAAATAATTTCGTGGTCTATGATTTTTTGAAGCAAACTGTTTGCGTCATAAGACAATTCCTCTAAGTTGGCAAGTGCCGCCATCTGCAAATAGAGTATCCGGCTAAATTTTTCATCTGAAATATCTGGAATTGAATCTGGCATCATGTCTTTTCCTTTAAGAAGTTTTGCAAATGAAGAATAAGCATGTCTGTATATTTCAAACCGTATATTTGTATTAACCAAAATTGGTGGAATTGGTATTATATTACAGTGAGCGATTATATTTTCCTCTTCTTTTGAGTCGTTACGAAATTGACAGAGCCAGTCAGGATAACGTGAAATAAAAGCAATACGAATAATACGTTCTGATTTTTCATTTTCAATAGCAATTTTGCATAATAGAGCAAGATGTTCTCTACATTCGGCGTAATCCACAGCAACAAATACATTTTTGTCGGAAGAAAATAAAACGTTAAAAGTTTTCTCATCATCATCGCTATTCAAAGATAAAAAACCTGCGATCCAACCTTGCGAACGGAGTTGTTTTGTCCATTCAATAAATAGCCGTGTTTTTCCTGCCCCACCACCTCCATAAAATAACGTATTAGCATAAGAATCTTTGTCATTAAAACACCAATCATTTAATTGAGCGAAGATTTCTTTTTGGTGTTGTGCGAAGAATGGTACTATTTCATAATGAGGATTCAAAAGAGCCGCAGGATTAAGCGTGTTCGGACATCTTTTATTTATACCCGTCAATAAAATGCCGTCAATACTTGGCAAATCTACATCATTTTGATTTCTTACTGTTTCATAAATACTTCTTTGCAAATATTCACTTTTTGATTCGAAAACGCCGCAGAACCGCTTAGCAAGTTTTTGTAAATATTCAACCGCTTTTTTTTCTGGAATCGTTAAAAATACTTGAGGATGTGGCTGTGTGTCTCGAATACTCTGCCAACGTTCAAAAAGAGCATCAGTTATTTCGTTGACTTCAGGAATAATTTTCTTTTTGAGTTTGTCATGAACGCCAGACATCTTTGCCTCACTAGGGGATTCAGAGTAAAGAATGCAAGCACAAAACTGCTCATAGACCATGTGATCTAGTGGGCGTTCGTTTTCAGGAATATCATTGTTAATCCATTGTGAAGATTCTCGCTTTAAGTCATTAAGAACTTCATCAAATAGACGTTTGATACCCTCATCAGCAAGTTTTGGCAAGAGGTAATCTACGATTGACATTACAAAACCACGATCTTGTTAAAAGTTAATTTTAATACGGAGATCAAGAATAAAAAAGCCCTATTCATTAGCCCCCGCAGTTGGTTTGTTTTTTGATACCACTCGTTTTCATTTCTGGCGTAGTTTTCGTAACTTCTAATTACTCTTGACGCTATAATTACATTTTGATCTCAAATCTAATTCCACGCTATTTCAAAACACCACTTTCGGCAGTGTTTCGACGATTTCCACAGTTTGCGCGCTGACATTGATAACGCTCATCAGCAGATTCAAAATGTACTTGGGGTCATCGTGTTCTTTTGCCCAGTCGTTTGGGTCGTTTTTGATACCACTGTCTTTATGAACCGTTACGGCGTAGCGTTCCATGATCCATTCGATGGCGGACTTGCCGTTGACGATGTATTGATACGCCTTTGCGGGAATGTTTTTGACCATAATCTGACCGTTATAAATGATCGTGTCCTTTTGATCTTTTTTTGGAAACCGCATCTTTTCGACACGATAATTCAGATATTCCATCTCCGTCTTACTCACTTGACGGAGGGCATCGGTAATCGAAAGCGGCTCGTACAAAACCATCACGCCTTTGTATGCCCCAACGGTTTCGTAATTCAAATGTAGTTGCGCCAACTGGCGACCGGCTTTGCTAAATTGCCAAAAGACCTTCGGCTCATCCACGAGCGGCAGACGCGGTAACATTTTTTTCAAGTCGGCGGAAAAAGTTTCCCGATATTCGGGACTGTGCAGAAAACCATAGACATAATAAAAAATATCTTCTTTTGTTACGTTTTTTCCGTATTGTTTTCGCGCTCGGTCAAGAATAAAATCACTCACCGCATCACGACGAATGTAATCGTCACCCGTTTTCGTATCAAATATCGTCCTTTGCCGACTCTGGTTTTCCTCGTAGTAATAGAGAGGGAAACATTGAGTATGAATACCAGCAAAGCTATAATCAGGTATTGTATCTGTAATTAAGCATCCAAAATTTTTACTACTACCTGTTCCTTCCAAACAAATTACCAAATTTTCAATATTTGGAGTTGAAAAAAATTGAGTCCAAAGTCCCGGACTTTCAATAAATTGTTTGTGATAATATAATTGTTGTTTTGTAAAAGGACGGTGAACTCCTTTGTAAAATTTCGTTTTATCGAACGAATGATTTATGTACTTTTTGGCATCATTTCGTAGTGCTCTTGTCCAACTGATTTTCGTTTCATCCGTATCCATATAATCCTCAATGGATAAATTTGGATTTTTTTCTATTGCTTTTTTATATCCATTTGCCTGTTTATTATAAAAATCAATCATTCGTTGCATGTTTTCTGTAACTTTTTGTTGTGAAAAACTATAAACCCACGCATCTCTACATGTAGATACTCCTATGACATTTGCAACGAAAAAACTCTGTGTTTTCGCATCGAGTTTCTTTTCCGGTTCGAGCGGAATGAACTGGCTAAAAGCGTCGTTTCGTTGGCTGATCCAATCGCCATGTTCGTTGGGCTGTAACTGCGTGAGCGGCAGAGCGTCAAACGATTGGTATTCGCTGACGATTTTTAGTTTTTCCTCACGGCTTAAATAGTCGCCGATGTCGTAGTAATAGATTTTGGCTGGCATAGGTGGTGTTATGTTTCGGGTGCAACCTCGTCGTGGACAGGTAGAAACTTTGTCAATTCTGTAATTTCGCACGTTCTGCTTTTTCGGATAAGTTTTCCGTGCCGTGAAATTCATTGGCTACTTGGTATTGTTCGGGAGTCAAATTCGTTGTCGCTTTGAATTTTTCGCCGCCGTCATTAAATACTTGCAGAACGACAAGCCCTTCCCGCTTTCCGTCTTCGTTAATATCCCCGTGACATTCATCAACGATAGCAATAAATTTTTCCGGTTTTTGCTCGCGGGGAGATGGCGTGATGGCATCGGCAATTTTCGCAATGTGCGAAAAGTAAGTCTTGGGAATTTTGACGGAGTGCGGAACCTCAATATCTTGCGGCAATAACACCGACCACTGCGACGACAATTCCAACGAGGAATCATCCCAGATTTGTGTTTGGGATAAAGACAAACATAAATCGGCACTGATTTTGTCTTGCTTTACGTCTGCTTTAATGTGGTCAATAAATTCTTCTTGCTGATTATTCTCAATCACTGAGACGAGGCGTTGTGCAGCGGTTAGTAAATGAGTTGTAACCTGACGTGCAATCGGGTTCGGTTGAATGAGAGCCGGTTCATAAGAATCAACACTGAACAATGGACACAGGATTTTCACCACAAAACTTCCACGTTCCGGTTCAGCAAACCGTGTGTTTTGAAGGAACAAATCCATTTCTTTGTTTTTCATACTGGGATGATGCAACCTCGGCGAAAGAACATCAAGGATAGACGACTTGAAATTTTTCACAACGGCACCAACGAGTTGGTCAATAGCCGACAAAGGAACCGTTCCCAGAGTTGATTGCGGTGATTGAATCCGATAACGAATAATATCGTTGTCAGGATACAAAAGATCATCAATGATATTCTGTTTTGGACGATTCTCGACACCGTGCAAGACATCAATAATCTCTAAAACACTGCGTCTAAAACTGGGAATGTCAACGTCAAGAGGTACATAAACCTGACTATACGCATCCACCGGATGGCAAAAGAGGTGCGTCCGGCTTTTATTAGTCGGTATTTTCTTCCAGTGCTTTGCCGTCAGATACTTACATATCTCCAACGGGTCAAAATCAAGTGAATCAATGTCAAGGTTCGTCATTATCGTACAATCCGGTGGTTATATTCTTTTAACTGTATTGGTATAAAAATTCCTCCTCCGCAGCCAGCGTTGGTAGAATGATGTTTTGTAACTGGGCAACGTTGAACAGTTGTTTCTTTGGAAAGAATACACGTTTCGTTGCGGTTGTACATTCTGCTGCGCCGCGCAAACTCACCCAGTAGGCGCATTTTTTGAGTACCAACTCTTCTTCGGTTAGTTTCAACCATTCATCAGAATTTTCAGGAAGAACAAATAATATCAAAAAAATCGGCGGATTTCGCCGATCATCACGGTAGTCATCATAGTTTTTCTTATCGAGACCATCAAGAACGATACTGTTCTGATTATCAAACGAAATATTTGAGCCGGATTTCAGTTGGACATCGAACGTAACAAGCCGTGCGGGAGACGGTAAATTGGGAAAATCCCCCCTAAAACGAATCGTTAAATCAATACCTAAATTATCAGTTTGACGTTCTGCCCGATTACAAGCGCAACCAGCCATAGAAGCAACGGCGTGAACATACACCGAACTTAATTCGCTTTTAATCTCATTTTGCGGCATTATGGATACTACTGACATAACGTACTTTTCAAAAAATTGGTCTTTACCTCAATTCAAAATTTACAAAAGACGGTGTCATTTTTCGCACCGATACCAGTGTAACATTTTGAGAACGGAGCGTCAATGCAAATTCACCGTTACTTCGTTTCTTTTTTCCTCACCAACAGCGTTACCGCTATCGGTGTACGGGAACCGGAACCGAATATTTTCCCGCCTTCTTTTCGGCTTACTTCTCCGCTTGTTCGTTGATTCCCTCGCAAATTAAACACGTAGATTGAGGAAAATTCCTGCTCCAAACATTTGCGGAAACCATCAGTACTGTTGCCGTCGAGCCACGCACCGTTAGAGACAAAACAAATAATACCGTCGCTATTGCCTAACCGGTCGGCACTCCATCGAAACGCTTTGATATAAACATCGTATAGGGATTTATTCAAGCCCGCCGAAGATTGCTTTGCATAAGTTTCGGCAATACGGGCATCCAATTTCGGATAACTTTGATTCTGTGCGTTATCGTTTGCGGACTTTTGCCCGATGGAGTATGGCGGATTGCCGATGATGACGGTAAGCGGTGTCTTCTTTTGCCGCTGTACCCGCTTGGAATTTTGAGGGAACATATTGGAAAACACTTTTTGGGTGTCGTCCGTTTCACCCAGTTGAAAGGTGTCGGTCAAACAGATACCGTCAAACGATTGGTACTTTTCCGAATTCGTTACATCGTGATAAGCATTTTCGATATTGACGGCAGCGATGTAATACGCCAAAAGGACAATTTCATTGGCAAAGATTTCATTTTCATATTTGCGCAGCAGGTCTTTCTTTTGAATCAGACCGCTTTGCAATAATCGCGTAATAAACGTACCGGTTCCGGTGAACGGGTCAAGGATGTTGACATTCTTATCGGTCAAGCCACGTCCGAACTCTTTTTTCAGCACATCATCGACCGAATGAATAATAAAATCGACAACCTCCACCGGCGTATAAACAATGCCGAGCCGCTCTACCATTTTCGGAAACGCCGTTTTGAAAAATTTATCGTACAGTTCAATGATAATCCGCTGTTTTCCTTCGGCATTATCAATATCCGAAGCCCGCATTTTCACCGAGTCATAAAATTTTTCCAACGTTTCGGTATCTTTTTCAAGGGTTTGCGTTTCCAATAAATCCAACATACTTTGCATTGAGAGCGAAATCGGATTGTTTTTGACAAACGAATATCCCTCAAATAACGCCTCGAAAACCGGTTTGGTAATGATATGCTGCGATAGCATTTCAACGGCTTCCTGCTGCGTAATGCTCGGATTGATATTCTTATGCAGTCCGCTGATAAATTCGTCAAATGCCTTTTTGTGTTCTCCCGTTTCGACGATCTTTCCGATACGTTCAATCTGCCGTTCGGCAATTTCCGCAACCGATTTTGCCCACTGTTCCCAGTAGCGGCGGTCGCCGACTTTTTGCACCATACGGGCAAAAATGATATGCTGTAACTGCTCGAACTGTAACGTTAATTGACGGCTGACTTCCGCATTGGTTGTGCTATTACCGGAACCTGTTCCGATAATCGGGTTACCGTTTTCATCAAATTTCGTGTCGGGCGTTCCGACGATGATCTGATTCGGGCGTTTCCTGTTAAGTTCAATTTTATTAACCGTAGCATTAAAGCGGTCGTCGTGCGCACGCAAAGCGTTCAGAACCGTCCAGACCACTTTGTAACGTTCGTTATCGTCCAACGCTTTGTCGGCTTCCACATCCGAAGGAACGACCACCGGAATAATAATGTAACCATATTTTTTGCCCGGTGCTTTACGCATAACGCGCCCAACAGATTGCACAACATCCACCTGCGAATTCCGGGCGGAGAGAAACATCACCGCATCCAACGAAGGCACGTCCACGCCTTCACTCAAACAGCGAACATTGGTCAAGATGCGGCATTCTCCGTTTTCCGGGTCGGTTTTCAGCCACGTCAACAATTCATCACGTCTCGGTGCTGTCATTGTTCCGTCAATGTGGTCGGCAGCGACCGAAACCATCTGTTCCTTCTTTTTATCGGGTAAGGAACTGATATAGACATCCGTTGCCGCATTAAAAGTATTAGTGATTTTTTTTGAAACAGCAATGCTTTGACAAAAGGCGACCGCTCGCCGCATCGGGTCGGGATCGCTTGATTTAAGAACGCCTTCATCGCCCAATATCTGTTTGGAAAGAGCATTGATACAACCGATGAGTTTTGATGCGTCATCCGAATTGATCTCACTTTCCTCACTGGAAATCATTTTCTGAACGGCAGGCGGCACATCGTTCTCATTCAGCGTTAGAATCAATACTTTGTAATCCGTCAGTAAGTCCTTTTCCACCGCTTCGCCGAAACCGATACGGTAAATTTCCTCACCGTAAAGAGCCGGATCGTCCATCGAACACAACACGGCTTCGGATTGGGCGGCTTTATGCTTGGTGTCGTCGCTGTACAGACGGGGCGTGGCAGTCATATAAAGACGTTTTTTCGCTTTGATGAATTTATTATCGTGAACTTTAATAAAAGCGGATTCGTCTTCCTCTTTTAATGTAACGCCGGTCGTTCTATGGGCTTCATCGCAAATGATAAGATCAAATTCGCCGAAACCGTTTTTGATTAAATCCTTTTGCGCTTTGGCAATCACTTCAATAGACTGATATGTGGAGAAAACCACTGTCATTCCTTTTGCCTTCTGTGATTTTATTTGTTGGAACTGACGCAGGATTTCTTTGGTATTTGTCGAAGCAGGCAATGCTAAATCGACAATGCTAAAACTGTCGTTATCTTCGTTTTTCGTTTTCTTTCGAGAAATTTCCGGGTCGGAACAAATACAAACGGCGTTAATCAGTTCTTGCGCATCGGCAGACCATTCGCGCAACGTTTGCCCCAATAATGCAATGGAAGGAATCAAAAACAAGATAAGTCCTTTACCGTTCGTTTCGTTTTCGGCGATGCGCAGCGAATTGAATGTTTTCCCCGTTCCGCAAGCCATAATGAGTTTGCCTCGGTCGGCGGTTTTGAAGTATTCATGAGTTTTGTCCAACGCTTCCTTCTGATGTGAACGCAATGACTTCTTGGCATTGCGTGCATTCTCTCCATGAATTCCCATTTCCAATTTCCCCCAATCGACTGGGGCTTGCTGCAAATCGTGAAGATTGATTCTTGTTACCGGCGGATTCTGATTGCGGATTGCTTCTTCGGCATTACTTCCCCATTTGTTGGTCGTGGAAATCCAAAGACGATGAGTAAAACCAACCGTTTTGACATCTTCGTTACGAAATTTTCTACTGGATGTCGCCAAGAAAGAATCGACAGCCGGTTTATCAATTGCGATGTCTTCCTGAAAACATTTACACTGAATAGCCCAGAAGTCACCTTCGATGGTTTGGGCAACGAGATCAATTCCAGTATCAGTTCCGCCAAAATCCTGCCGACCGAAAAATTCATTCCACAGCCAAATCTTTTGAAATTTATTGGCATATTGCGGGTCAGTCAGCAGATAGGCTTGTATCAACCGTTCAAACCGATCACCCTTATCCCGTTCAGAGAATGATATTTTTCGGAACTTATCAAGTATTTTGTTGAAATTCATTATTCGTTGTAAAAAAGAAAAATTTGTTTTCTGCTCATAAAAAAATAACGTACCCGCTCACAAAACGCAATGTGCTGCAAGCCAGAGATGGTAATGTATCGGATTCGGTGTACATTTCGCTCGCCGTCTAATTCGTCGGGAATTAAACCGTCTAATGGTTCCAATTTGTATGTTCCGTCCGGCTCGACCTTCAAACTCCGATGAACTTTCGTCGATGAACACTGACCGCCGCAATATGCTCCATCGTCCTGTACTCACGATAATACTGCAATACAATAAGTAACTTAATATTATAACAGGAAATAGTAGGCGAAATACCGCCGTTTATGATGGTGGTACCGCCTGCTGAATTTTTTTCTTTCCATAAACGCCCAACAGATACACCATTCTCGATTACGGTTTTTCGATAACTTCAACGCCTTGCGGCAAGCCGTCTTTCTCAACCGTAATTTCGTAATCTGATGTACTTCTCGCCGGCTTGTTCGCGTCAATTTTTGTGATCTTGACTCTTTGGAACAAATCCTTCGACAACGTGTTACCGAGATACGAATCGTGCTTGAAAACAACAAGTTTGACAGTTGACATTTCGCCTCGCGCGGCACTGTGATCGTGTTCAAACATATTGACCGGTTGCCCATCCTTGTTGAGTACAATAATGTACGGTATCTCTTTCCACTCCCAACCCGGCGGCGCGATGTTGGAATCCGAGTCGGCGGCTTTGCGGTCATAATATTCTTTCAATGCTTGTAATATCATTTGTCAGCCTCCATTACATTTGCGTTTATATTAAAATTATTGTCGCAAAACAAATCATAAACATAACCGGCACTTTCCTGATACAAACCGGTTTCAGGGTCTTGCAGTTTGTCAAAAAGCGGCGACGTGTAAAATCGGGTCATCGCAGTCTCCACATCCGCGCCGGTCTCCTCCATAATAAGCAGAATCACATCACGAGTTACAAAAAGTTGCAAATACTCCACACTATTCATAACATTCTCCTGTTTTTTGTAATAAATCAATTGCCCGCTGGGTGTGAAAGGAAATTTGTTGCGTTAACTCTTTGTAACGCAATTGCTCCGCTAACGCATCCGCCGTTAAACGCCCGTCAATAAAAAGCGTCAGAGTCACACGTAAATCATCATTCGCCACCGGTCCCGTCACAATATCAAATTTATTGTCAGTATTACACAGCGGACTTGATATGTCTGTAAAATTTTTATCGCGGTTATTCATTACAAAAGTTGCCCATTCCCAATCCGGCTCGGCAAATCTTCGGATTTTCAAAACGTTTCCCAAAAAAATGTTGTCGTCAATTATAAATTGCAAAACAACAGGAGTACCGTTACCGGACATTCTTGTTGTTCGCTGTGCCATCTGCAATGCTTGCTCTTTGATTTCAGTGGTGTAAAATCCGTGACCAAAATCCCTGGACGGTCGGCATTGACTCAATTCTATTTTGTCAAAACTGCAATTTGAACCGTGATATAAAATCATGACAAATCTCCTCCGTTTTGACGGCAAATTTTCGTTAATGCTTCGATTGTCATGTCTGGCGGCAATGTGTGTTCAATTTCGTAAAACTCTTGCAAGTAGGCGATTCCCTTATATTTGTGCAAATACAAAAAAGCGTCTTTGATGGCAAGTTGTTTTTCGTTAGCAAAATCGGCAATAGCAAAAACGATAAATTCAACCAAACTTTTATTTGAAACGATACTTTCGCCTGCCGAAAGTTCTTTTTTCTGCATATCGGCACCAAATTTTTCGGAATAGCAACTGTCATTATACTGTACAAAAATTTCCGATTCCTTGCCGTGAATCACGATCCGCTGAAGCATTCCGCTTTTGAGAAGTTCGTTTGCGTTGTTTCGGGGAATGTTGACGGTGTAACGTTGCAAAGAACGCATGATTTCTTTGTGGATTCCTTCGTTTTTCAGCCGCTCAACCAATGCCGAACTTCCGCCGTAACGAACAATAATCGGCACGGC
>JAISQS010000001.1 GCA_031274045.1 Planctomycetaceae bacterium
TGATTCATTTTTTCTTATGCGATCCAGCACGCCGTTGACGAAGGACGGCGCGTTTTTGTTGCCGAATTTTTTTGCAAGCTCTACCGCCTCATTTATCACAACCGGATTCGGCGTATCCATGTAAAAAATCTCATACACCGCAAGACGCAAAATACTACGCTCTATCGGAGACATTCGCTCAACAGACCAATTATGCGAAACCTGACTCAACCGCGAATCTATCAACTCCAGATTTTTTGACACACCATCAATCAAATCAGTAGCAAACTTGTACAACATCTCATGATTCGGTAACTCACCCGCCAAAAAATCATCCGTCAAATCCTGCCGCGAATCCGCATTCATATCATTTTGATAAATAACCTGAAACGCCACCGTACGCGCAAGAACACGATTAGCATACTTACGACGCGAATAATCATCAATATTATTCACCGACTCCAAACTATTCACCAATTCCAATTCCTGATTTTGATTCATAAAAAAACTTGTCTAAATTGATCAACCAACAAACAATTACGTAACTTTATAACAGACGCTTTAAAATATTCCGTTGTCATCTATCTCTGCTTGTTTTGCAACACCATAATATGTTATGGAATTTTTGGGACCTGTATTTACGAATGATTCGCCGGCTATTGAATCGTTTTCGTTTGCCCATTCTTCGGCTTCGTCGGTCAATTGGGTTAGGAGTTTTTCAAATTTTGCCCTGTAATATTCCAAATCATCCCGACTCAATTTATCCGGCACCCACATCAACGGCGACGTAATCACACGCCCACGCGAAAAAGGACGAGGCAAAACAAACCGATCCCAACTCCTAAACCGCCACGCATTCTCATAACCAAATCCATAAAGCACTATCGGCAACCGCAACTTTGACGCTAAAAAAATCGCTCCCGCAGACATTGTTCTGCGAGGTCCTTGCGGTCCGTCGGGCGTTATCGCGAATACATCGTGATTTTTGAGCGATAACATTTGTCTGATTGCGGAAACGCCGCCGTGAGTGCTTGAGCCGCGAACAGAATTAAACCCGAAATAACGCGCAATATTAGTTACAAAATCCGCATCTCCATGTTGACTAAGTAACATCGTAGCCCCGCAATGACGACGCAAAAAAAGCGGACTCAAAATATGCTCATGCCAAAAAAGGCTAATGTAACCACGACGCGCAACAGAAGCATCAACAACAGGATCATAATAAGCCCACTTGTAATCAATCGTCCCTATCCAATTACGCAAAAGATACGCGCAAGAAAATCCAATAAAATTACCAAAAAACCGATTCCGCAATATAGACTTATACCACATCGTTCAAACAAAAAATTCATCACGTACAATCCAAAATATAAAACAAAAACCACACAACACCAACGGCGGAATGATAACAAAAAATCACAAACAACACAATACCAACCATACACAACTCCACCGCCGCACTTCACGGCAATATTGTTTAACACAAATTTTCCTGTATGATACAGTCGTTTGAAAAAATCGGTACGATGGCATGCACAAGACAAGTCAATTCACACACGATATCGGATTAGTTGGGTTTGTTGTGTACTTGTTGAGTATAGTGTAGGTCAATTGTGCTATTTTGCGCAACGAATAAATTTTTTTGGTTGATTTATTTTTAAAATTTATAAAATCGAATAGGAGTCAAAAGACGTAACTTATGAGAACGCTGCCGTGATATTTTTTCACTCATCTCTATTCACAACTACAAACTATTTTCTGTTCCGATGTCATTTGCAGACGCTGTATCTTTTTTAAATTCCCGTAGAAATTTCGAGTTGGATAGAAACTTCGAGATGGGTGATCTTTTGGGTCGTCTTGAGAAATTGCGGGAGTTGCTTGTTTTTTTGGGTCATCCTGAGCGTAGTTATAGGACTGTGCATATTGCCGGTACGAAGGGCAAGGGGTCAACTTGTGCTATTCTGACTAGTATTCTTACGGAGGCTGGTGCGACGGTTGGGAGTTTTACTTCGCCGCATCTTTATTCGTTTCTTGAGCGGGTGACGGTGAATGGTATTCCTTGCAATGAATCTGATTTTGAGGAGGTGTTGTTTTATATTCGTGACAAGATTGCGTTATTTGATTCGAGTTTGTTGTCGGAGTTGACTTTTTTTGAGTTGATGGCTCTTTTTGCGTTTGTTTATTTTGAGCGGCGGTCGGTTGATTTTGCGGTTATTGAAGTTGGGATGGGTGGTCGGCTTGACGCGACGAATATTTGCTCTCCGTCTGTCACTGTTATTGCCAACATAAGCTACGATCACATCGAACAACTCGGTCCGACTTTGACTGAAATTGCAAGAGAAAAAGGGGGAATAATAAAACAAGGAATCCCGCTCGTCTCGTCCGTCACACAAGAAGGACCAAAAAACGTACTTCGCGAAATTGTACAATCACGCAAAGCTCCTGCGTATTTTTTGGACGAGGCGTTTACGGTTGAGCCGATTACGGTTGATGAGCCGTTTCGTTTTATGACATTGCTCAACAACTTCCCGATTCGTGCTGATATTGACGGATTAAACTTGCGAATGCCCGGAAAACACCAACGCAAAAACGCCGCCATCGCAATCGCCGCCGCGTTGCTGCTGGAGGATAAATTTATTCTCGACGCAGCGACGATCCGCAATGGTTTGGCAAAAAGTTTCTTGCCTGTCAGAGTTGAGGTTTTGCAATCGGATTCAAATGTACCGCCGCTTGTTATTGACGGCGCGCACAACAGAGCGTCAACAACAGCGTTTATTGATTCGGTGTATAAATTGTTCGCGGGCAGAAGAAAATTTTTAATATTCGGGACAACACTTGGCAAAGATGTAGATGGCATGTTGACGGATCTTGTACCGAATTTTGACATGATTTTCCTGACTCAATATACATCGAGTATGCGATGTTTTCCGCCAACTGGATTGCGGACAATTATTGATGCTATTTTGCCGATTTATGAGCCGAAAAACAGACCGAAAGAAATTCAAGTCATAAACGACAACTCACTAGCCTTGCAAAAATGCCTTGAATTAGCGAATCCAAACGACGTAATTTGTATCACAGGATCAATCTACCTCGCCGCCGAATTAAGAAAATTATTCCTCAATAACATAAAGTCGACAACTTAAGATAGTCAATGTAATATGGGTAACGCAACGTAACGTAAGGTAGGCAACCGACCGCCGGGCGACAACGTAAGGTGGGTAACCGACCGCCGGGCGGTTACGTCGGCGTACCCGCCGACAGCGGGGGCAGATTACGCATCGGTAAAACCAACACGCCCCAACGGGGCAAAAAGCCCATAGCACAGGGCAACGCCCTGTGAAAATCGCCCCCAATAACCCTCTCGCCCTGAAAGGGCAAAAGCCAAAAAGGATCGGAACAAACATTGTCAACGTAAGGTGGGTAACCGACCGCCGGGCGGTTACGTCGGCGTACCCGCCGACAGCGGGGGCGGATTACGTATTGATATACCAAAACACCCAAACGTCGGCGCAGCCGACAATAGCCGCGAAGCGGCGCGGACTGGAACGCGGGCGTCCCGCCCGCCTCTGTGCGTAATAGCACCGAACAAGTTGGAACTGAACACCAAAACGTGTCGGCAAATGTTCTCCAACACGTCTTGGCGTTCCTTCCAAACTTATTCGGCTTCATGGGACACCTTGTTATACCACGCAAGTTTCTTTGCGTTGGAGCGTCAAATCATTTGGTTTTACGTGTTCGGCTAGGATATGAACAACACCGGAGGTGTTGAATTTTTCTGATTATTTCGGATTTTGTGGGAGTGTTACGTTGTGTCTTTTATTCGCAGTATCAACGCCCTGAAAGGGCAACAAGCTCATAGCGTAGGGCAACGCCCTACGAAAGAGATTCACGAACACCACGCGGGGCAACGCCCCAATAATATCAACAATAACGGAAGTTTTTAGTAGTGAGTTTTCTGTAAGGATTATATTAAAACTGAAGACTAAAAACTTCCGCTTGGTCTGATATTGTTGCCCCGTTGGGGCGAAGGTTATTCATAATCAATTATCGTAGGGCGTTGCCCTACGCAATGATATTTTGCCCTTTCAGGGCGTTGATACATTGCATTGACACAGTGCTTAATAAAAGACACGATGTAAAAGCCCCACAAAAAACGAAATAAACATGAAATTTTTGTGATTATGATTATGATTTGCCGCGCAGCGCAGAAGGAATCGCAACAGACAAAACACGAAGGTCAATATCATACAACAAAATCCCACATAAACAATCCAACAAAAAACAAACACAACCAACAACAAACACACGCAGCGCGTTCCCAAGTTCGCCGCTTCGCGGCAAGGAAAAAAATTTTCCGCGTAGCGGAAAAGAAAAAAAAATTCCGCGTAGCGGAAACGGACTGGAACGCGGGCATCCCGCCTTGTTATACCACACAAGTTTTTTTGAGAATACGAACCATACGAAAAATACGGAATAAACGAAAAGAGTTGATGGTAAAATTTCGTTTGTTTCGCATATTTTGTTTATTCCGTATTCTCTAAAAAAATAAGATATCGAAAGAGGTGCGGTATAACGAGGGGGCAAGCCCCCGTCGCTAACGCGACTTGTGTGATATAACGAGGGCGTTGCTCTGTGCTATGGTTTTTTTTGCCCCGTTGGGGCGTAAAAAAATTCGCCGCAACGTAAGATAGCCAATACCGTTTGTCGCATAGTTATTCAACACCGTTTGTCGCATAGTTATTCAACACCGTTTGTTGCATAGTTATTCAACACCGTTTGTCGCATAGTTATTAAGGTAAGTGAAATTGGGCGTACATCGTGAATTGGTAAAGCGCGAGTTAGTCAGAGAACAATATCGATAGCAAATTATGGCAACAGTGATTGCGAATGGGAATTGTCAAGTATGAAAAGTATAATCAAAACTAATCTGTATAATCTGAATCCGTATAATCTGCAAAATCTGTTGATAAATAACAATAGCGATACAAACCTACGGCTTACAAAATAGTGTAAAACGTACTCTGGTTGTGGTTTGGTTTAGCAGTTTAGAACATTGCTCTTACGGAAAAGTATCCTCTTGTTTCTTTTAGGCTTCTGCGGAAGTCGCTTTGGTGGCTTAGAGCAGTGAAGATTGGTTGTCCGAATCCGCCGGTGACAGAGACATATTTGCCGACATTCAAAATTCCGCC
>JAISQS010000024.1 GCA_031274045.1 Planctomycetaceae bacterium
CGAAAGACGGCGTGAATCATTGGCTTCCGTTTCGTGCTTTGGAAGTGAATGCGGCGGACAATTTTGCATCGGAATTTATGGCTGATTATTTGAACGAATATTGTACGCCGCTCAGCGCACCCGCAACCGCCGTGCACAACGCAGGCAAAGCATTATGGACGTACTATCACGAACACGATAACATTGAATTGAACGCTTCATTGTACGAAATCCGTGAATACTTCAAAGGACGTAACGGCAATGGACGATTGAACACAACCTCAACAGACAAAAAGTTTAACGTGTTAGACAAAACGTTGCGCAATTCTCTTAACGCACTTGCCGAAGCCATTAAACCCAAAGTATACGAATACGGTTTTTTGATGGAATAATCTGGTTTCAAATAAGGAGGAAATCTGTTGACAAAATTAACTAAAAAGAAATCAATCACGCTTTCTACACAAGATTATAAACACTACGATTTACTTTTGCCTCAGAATATTCGTGAATATACCGGTGCGTATTTTACGCCGGAGATTTGGGTTGAAAAGTCCCAAGATTATTTGGCTCAAACCTTCGGTAACAACTGACAAGATGAATATTAAAAATGACAAATACGGTTATTCAAGCCTCAGCCGGATCAGGTAAAACTCATCAGTTGAGCGATTATTTTTTGGCTATTTTATTTGCGGATGCGGGAGTAGAAATCGACTCTATTCTTGCGTCAACATTTACACGCAAAGCAGCAGGTGAAATTACGGATCGGATATTGAAGCGGCTTGCTGCGGCAGTCATAAATGTTGAGCCAAAAGAAAAAAAAGAACGAAACAACATCATAAACATACTCAAAAACACAAACGACAACATAAACCCAAACGCAAATAAAATTGACGATCAAAATGTTGATGATGTCTTGTTCAAAAATCTTGCAAGACTTGTCCGCGAACTCTACAAAGTACGGATATGTACGCTTGATGCTTTCTTCAATAAAATCGCGTCTACAATTTTTCTTGAGTTAGGATTTCCGGCGGATTGGTCTGTTGCAGATGAGACTTTTTTTGGTAAAGCGATCAAGGAATCTGTCCACAATGTTCTCAGTAACTCAAATAGAAATTTTGCAAGACAACTTATGAACAACATGCAGCAAGGCGACCAAAACCGCAGCATAACACGGGACATTTATGAGCTTGCTCAAATCACAATGCCTCTTGTGCGTGAATCGCCGCCGAGCGCATGGTATCGCGAAGACTTGCTCAAAAAAGAGAGCGAACCCGAAACCGTCGATCACAACATTCAACTCCTACTCAACGCCGAACTCCCACAAAAACAGACCGCAAATTTTGAAAAAGCAAGAACCAAAATCGCAACCTACGCAAACCAAAATCAATGGAAAGATTTTCTAAAATCAACCTTCATCAAAAACATCATAAACAAAACAGAAAAATTCGGACGCGTTCAAATTGAAGGCGAATTGCTCGAAGCCGCAAAAGAATTGATCAACCACGCAAAAGCCGTACAACTCAATAAACTAGTCGGTCAAACAAAAGCAACTCGCGATTTTTTTGAATTAGTTATCGAGGAATATGACAAAATTTCAACACGAGAACAAGTCTTGCAATTCACAGATATTACTGAACGGCTTGGAACATTCGTAAAACAGATTTTCAAAAACAACGACACAAATTCAAATCAGTTTTTTGAGTCAATATTGTATCGAATGAATGTGAGTGTTGATCACATGTTGCTTGATGAATTTCAAGATACATCGAAACCGCAATGGGATATTCTGGAACCGTTTGCAATGCGAGTTGTTAATGATGCGGGGAGTACGTTTTTGTGTGTTGGCGATGTTAAACAAGCAATCTACGCATGGCGCGGCGGTGTTGCGGACATATTCAACTCAATAAATAATTCCATACCAAATCTACAAATAAAACACCTGAATAAAAGTTATAGAAGCAGCAAAATAATTCTTGAAACAGTAAATAAACTTTTTTTTGAAAATATAAAATATAACGATGCACTAGAAAAATACCGCGATGCCGCTATCGCATGGAGTACGCGAATGCAGCGGCATGTTGCTGAATTTGATCTCGATGGATATTGCCGGTTAGAAATCGCGCCGGAATCAGTAAACAATAATGACGAAGAACAAACAACAGAAAACGACAACTCCGATTCTGATAACGACGACAACCGCAGCGATGTTGAAAATGACAGCGATAATACACACGATAACTCAAATTACGCCGGTTATGTTGTTGAAAAAGTGATCATGGAGTTGCACAAAAAGCGGGGTGATTGTTCTATTGGAATTCTTGTTCCGAAGAATCGTTATGTCGGGGCGTTGATGAAGGAGCTGAAGCAGCGCAACATAAACGCAAGCGAAGAAGGCGGCAATGCGTTGACTGATTCGGCGGCGGTGCAATGTATATTGTCGGCGATGAAATTTGCAGATCATCCGGCTGATCTGGTGTCTCGGTTTCATCTTGCAAATTGTCCGCTCGCGGAAGAGATAGGGTTCAGGGACAAAAACGATTATAAATCAAACGCGCGAGCTGCCGGATTAGCCTTGAAAATAAGGCAAAAAATCATAACAGACGGCTATGACAAAGTGATCGCAAGATACGTCGAACTGCTCGCGCCGTCGTGTAACAAACGTGAATTTCAAAAATTGGAGAAGCTGCTGGAACTAGCGTATCGATTTCAAGAAGACGTTCATGGAGTACGGACGGAGCGATTTATTGCAACGATAAATGCGGCGAAAGTTGAAACACCGAATGCAGCCGATAAAATCCAAGTTATGACGATTCATAAATCGAAGGGGATGGAGTTTGATGTTGTTGTGTTGCCGTATTTGAATGAGAAGCTTGCGAGGAATGATAACAAGCTTGTTGTCGGTCGCAAGGATGCTGTGTCGGATATCGATTTTGTAATCAGATATGTTGATCAAAGTATGCAAATGTTATTGCCGGAGAAATATCAAGAAGCATTTCAAAAACGTTTACAAGGCGAAATTGAGGAGTCGCTTTCGTTGTTGTATGTTGCGATGACGAGAGCAAAACATGAGCTTGTTATGATTATTGAGCCGCCGAAAAAAAAGAAGAACGATCAAAAAAACAAAAAAACCGATAGCCCCGCAAAACAATCTTTTCCCGCAACTTTTGCCGGAATTTTAATGGCAGGTTTGACAAATAACAACGAAACATTTGACAAAAATAATGATTCGGAATCGTTGGTGTTATTTGAATCGGGTAATCCAAATTGGAGTAAAGACACAAAAGATAAAAGTATTATTGAAACGAAAATTGCCAAAACGATCAGAACGAAAGAGAGTCTATTTGACGAGGACAATGAAGTTGGCGATGAGGCAGAATCTGGAGCTGATGATGTTGTGCATGAGGTTGATAGAGTGGTTGATGATGTTGAAGCGGAGCAGATGATGGAGGTATGTTGTGAGTTATCGGATCGCAAAGTGTATCGGTTTGTATCTCGTGTGACTCCGTCGGCGCACAAAACCGGCGGGCGTGCGAATTATCGTAACGAAAAAGATGTTAATGAATATTCTGAAGAAGTTTTTGAGCATGAATTGCCAATGCAGCGGCAGCCCAACGAGAGCAGCGAGTCGCGGCTCAACCGTGACGCGGCAAAATTATGGGGAACAGCGATTCATGCGTGTTTTGAGCATGTACTTGACAAATCGGAATGGTTGGATGTGAACAAAATTGATCGCGATAGTTTGCGGGTAGTTATTGACAAAATTTTATTGACGCAAGCGGCGAACAAGCGGAAGATATTGAAGAATGATGGTGCAACAGCGGTGGTAATTGATGGTGTGCGGATTGATGCGGATTTGGTGATGGCATCGTTTATTGATGTTTGCTGCAAGCCGGAAATTTGCGAGGTATTGTCAAGAGCGAGATATGAAGCGGATGAAATAGAGGTGTTGCATGAGCGGAGGTTTTGGGTTTTTTTGAGTGAGCGTGAGTTGATGAAGGGATCAATAGACCGGCTTGTCATTGAACGCGACAAAGGACAAATCATAAAAATGGAAGTGATAGATTTTAAAACAGACCGATTAGAGAACGGAGTGGATGAAGAGAGCTTTCTTGCAGAGAGAAAAAAAATACACGCCGCACAAATGGAATCATACCGCAAAGGAATGGCAAAACTATACAACATCACCCCAGACAAAATCAACACAACCCTAGTCTTCACCAACATCGGAAAATTCACATCAATAAAAGAAACTCCCGCAATACATTAAAATTGTAAAAGAGTCTTTGTTCGCTTTGATCAAGTACCTTGAACTGAAAAATTTTTCTGATAAAACATTGAATCGTTTGACGTACGAAATGGTTTCAACGAAAAATTTTTTAACCTTAACCAAATTAAATGCAATGACTACAAACATCGCTCGCCCATTGCCGATTGGGATACAAGATTTTGAGGATATTCGTGAACGCGGTTTCCGTTATGTTGACAAGACTGATTACATTCGCATGTTAGTGAGTTCTGGGAAACCGTACTTTCTTGGTCGTCCTCGTCGTTTTGGTAAGAGTCTTTTTCTCTCTACGCTCAAATATTATTTTCTCGGACGCAAAGAACTCTTTGACGGTTTGGCAATTTC
>JAISQS010000055.1 GCA_031274045.1 Planctomycetaceae bacterium
TCGCTCTTGTTTTGTAAGGTTGATCTCAAATCGCCGCTTTCGCGGTACTCGATCAATCTCTGCATTTTGCGCAACATTAAATCTTGACTTCGAGTTGAGTGTGTTGCCGAAAAGTTGCTTTAAACCGGATTCGTTGTAACGTCTGCAAACGTCCAGAACCGTCTGTACATTCACGTCCGCGATCTTTGCAATCTCCGTGTTGTGTCTGTTCACACCGCGCTCGTCAGCATTCAATAATATCAACCCGCGCTTGTATTTTTCACCCGACTTGTGCGTTGTTGTAAGCCGGTTCAAAAAGTCTCGTTCTTGCGAAGTTAATCTCACCGCGTAACGTCGTTTTGGCAATCTTGATTTGTACGGTGTTGTGTTGATCACGTTGTCCAATCCGCCAGACTTGTACTTTTTGCAATTTCGCAAAACCGTCTGCTTGCTCACTCCCGATAATTTCGCAACCTCACCAAAATCGACAACACACTCTAGCCGATCTGCGTTGAGTAATATCGCCGCTTGCTTGCGAATCTTTTGCGACTTCGCCGTAACTTGCAACAACTCACATCGCCGTCTGTCAACATCCGTCAACCTAAACCGCATCAACTTTCGCGAAATCAAAATCGCACTAAGACCTGACTCAATATACGTTCGAAGCGTCCGAACAACCGTCCGCTTTGTCGCGCCGGAGTACGCCGCTATCTCGCCAACATCCGCCGCTTCGCCATCCGCGTCTGCCTTCGTCAGGATTTTGGCAAACTTGATATTGCACTTTGTCGCTGCGACGGAAGTTGATTTTGTCAAGTTGAACGTGTTCGCGTTTTTTGTACCGGAGTTATTGGAGTTGCCGGAGTTATCGGACAAAATTTTGTTCAAACAAATCCGATCAGCCCGACACAACTTGACCACTAAATTAAAACGACTCGCAAAAACAGATGTCCGCAAACCACCCGCAACATATCGCTCACAAACACGACGAACCGTCCGAACACTAGCTCCAACATTTTTCGCGATCAACCCGAAATTGCATTCTGCACCTTGCGAATCCGCAGCCAAGAGAATCTTCGCGCGACGCACCCGACCAGCCGAATCGGTATTGTCGGCAACCATCCGACAAAGCACTTCACGCTCATCAGCCGACAACAAAACCACTCTTCCAGATTCAATACCACCCGCGTCAAACATTACAATTTCAAGCATCCCAGCAAAAAAATTTCATAGTTGCATATTTGTTAGGTGGTAGACTAGACCTGTCTAGTATGCCACCTAACAAATATGCAACTACCATTTTTTGTTGAGATTTTTTGACTTGTCAGCTGGTTCATTGAAATTTCAGATTTTTTGAGGTTGATTGAGATGGATTTTTTGCACAAAAATTAGAATTTTTTTGACAAGAGCAGCAGACGAGTTGCTATAAGTTATTATATTTCAAGAAGAAATATACCAAGAAAGAAATCTTAAAAAAATTATGAAAAACCGGCAAATTGATATTGTGAGGTTTTTAAAAAACTGATATACTCCCGCCTCGTTTGATGATTGTAGTAATTGAAACGATAATTACGGCGGTCATTTTTGTGGGTAGTTGCATATTTGTTAGGTGGCATACTAGACAGGTCTAGTCTACCACCCGAGATCTTAACAAATATGCAACTACCAAATGCTCTGTTTTTTGCTCTCAAAGCCTAGTATTTCTAGTGTGAAACGTTTTTTGGAAGTCGTTTTTTGCCCATAAAAGATTTTGCGTTTTTTTGCAAAAAGAGTCAAAAGAAGGAATTTCCACCCCAAAAAAAGAAAATTAACAAGAAGGTAATAGAAGAAGAATATTCGTAATATATCAGCGAAATATCCATCTTTAACTCAACCTTATTTTTACCTGATTTTTCCTAAACAAAACAACCTTAGTAGCCATTGTAGTGAAGTTAGTTTTTAGTTTTTAGTGCATTGACACTAAAAACTCACTACTAAAAACTAACTAAAATTGACAATAAAAAATTTCAATCTTATTACCTTAATTATTTCCAATCCGTTTTATGTTTTCGCGTTATTACATTCCGTTAGGAATGTATCGCTCGGTAGAAAAAGAAGATCCCGCCGAGTCTTCGCATTCCGTAGGAATGCAACCTTGTGACTTGCCCAATGGTGGCATTTGCGTAATTCGGAATTCGGAATGCGGAATTAGGAGCAATATCTTTAATTCCGGATTCCGAATTCATAATTCATAATTACAAGAAGTGGGAACATCATTTTCTACCGAGCGATGCAAGCCTACGGCTTGCTGCAATGCACAATTCACAATTCACAATGATCAATGTGAATTATGAACTGTGAATTATGGATGGCTACTAAGGTTGTTTTTGTAAGAAAATCAGGTTGTAAATAAGGTTTATTTTTTCTACAGCGTTGAAGTATTTCACTGATATATTACACAAATTCAAAGCAGGCTGCTTGGAAACAATCAGTTCATTCAATAAATTCGGTATCGTTTTTAATCACCAATCAATCGCCGTAATGCGTACCGCATTGGATAATAATTAGTTGTTCGTTTGCGACTTTATAAACGATACGGTTCTTATCGTCGATACGGCGAGACCAATAACCGGATAAATCACCTTTGAGCGGTTCGGGTTTACCAATACCCTCGTATGGAGTCCGTTCCATCTCTTTGATAATTTGATTGATACGTTTCAAGAGTTTTTTGTCTTTTGTCTGCCATTCGACATAAGCTTCCCACGCATTATCACACCATAATTTTAACATTGCTAAACCTCGATGAGTTCGTGGGGAGTTATCTTACCGGCTTTGACATCTTCAATGGCTTGACGTAAAACCCGTTGATTTTGCTCGTCGTAAAACGGATCACCGATTTCAAACGGAATTTTACCCCGCCGCAACGATTGACGTAAAAACACGTTTACTGCCGTTGCAAGCGTCATACCGAAATCGTCAAACATCACTTCGGCTTGTTCTTTCAAGTTTTTATCGATATTAATCGTTACAGGAATTGTTTCAGACATTGTTCATTTCCTTTTATTTCCCACGTTGGAGTGGTAAGGGGCAATTAAAGCAGGGGTAGATAAAACAGGGATCGAAAGCGGACACATTGTACTCTACACATCTAATTCTTTCAAATACTTTTTGATTTGCTTTTTCGTTACCAACAGTTCGGCTTCCAAATCGTCGATTTCACGCTGAACGGTGGCAATGTCAATTTCTTCTTCCGGTTCAAACGTATCAACATAACGGGGAATGTTCAAATTATATTCGTTCGATTCGATTTCTTTCCGTGTTGCGCGGTATGCGTATTTATCGACTGATTTGTATTTGTCGTAATATATCAGCGAAATATCCGCGCTCTAATCAACCTTATTTATAACCTTATTTTTCCTAACAAAACAACCTTAGTAGCCATTGTATTACCCCAGAGAATAAACCTTATTACCTTCTTATTATTTTCCAATCCGTTCTATGTTTCGCGTTATTACATTCCGTTAGGAATGTATCGCTCGGTAGAAAAAGAAGATCCCGCCGAGTCTTCGCATTCCGTAGGAATGCAACCTTGTGACTTGCCCAATGGTGGCATTCCTACGGAATGCTCGTGTGTGGGAACATCATTTTCTACCGAGCGATGCAAGCCTACGGCTTGCTGCAATGCACAATTCACAATACACAATGATCAATGTGAATTATGAACTGTGAATTATGAATGGCTACTAAGGTTGTTTTTGTAAGAAAATCAGGTTGTAAATAAGGTTTATTTTTTCTACAGCGTTGAGGTATTCCACTGATATATTACCAAAAAACAAACAAGGTATTACGATAAATTGTTACCCATTGTAGCAGAAAAAAATGATCAACGTTATTCAAACCAATTCGCAACAGGTGACCCCCTCGTTATACCACATAAGGCTTTCGCCGAAAATTAACCGACAACAAAAGTGTTAGAATTGGGCTATTGAGCCTTTTGATAAAAACAAAAAAATTTTTGGTTAATTTCTGGCGAAAGCCTCATGTTAGCTTTGACCATTTTTATTTCTCGCCCCAACGGGGCAATAAGCATTAGCGTAGGGCAACGCCCTACGAACGAC
>JAISQS010000144.1 GCA_031274045.1 Planctomycetaceae bacterium
CGGGGTTGCTCACTTCCTTTACGTTCATTGTCACCAATTGTTGAAAGTCAAAAAACGATCACCTGTTGTCATCAAAAAAATCGTTAGAACATTACCCCACAAAATCCGAAATAATCAGGAATTTTAGTATCGTGAATCACACGTTTTAAGTTGCCACTCGTGCAAGTATTAAAAATCAACCCGCATAGTTGAACCCCTACGGGGTTCGTTCTTCTTTTACGTATTTACCCCGTGCTGCACTCCGTTTGCACGGGGTTATCAAAATTCAACCTCTACGAGGTTGCTTTCGTCCAAACCGTACTCACAAATATAACGATTTGAGCCATCAACACGAAAATACAAAGGAGTCTTTTTCAATTCTATGGTTTGTTATCCAACTCAAAATGAACTTTGTTGAGTCCTTTTTTGATTGTTGTGGTCAAGCCGCTGGTTTCGGGATTGGTGTAACGGATTGGTATTGAAAATTTCTGGCTGCTCATTGCTGTATTTGTTGCGGCAGTTGCAGGCGAAGCGTCGGCGGGAGTTGTTGCAACATCAGACATGATGCTCTGCTCACTTTCCGTTGCAATAATCGCAACCGCCGCTTGACCAACCGGAGTACCGTCTCCTTTGGTAAATGTCGTAACATCGCGAATCACGCCGTTTTCGATGATGCCCGAAGCATCACGCATTCCTTTTGTTGTAAAAATAATGTTCCCTTTTTCCAAAGGCTTGCCATTAAACGTAACTGTTCCTTCGACTTGTCCAAGAGGCGGTTTGCCGGCACCGCATCCCAAACAAAATGGCAAAGAAAACAAGAGAAACATCATAATCAATTTTGAAAATATTTTCATTGTTCGGACTGTTTCAAAAAGGGTTGAAGTTGATAGGATTTCACAATCCTGAATTTGGTTCACCGCCTTGACGTGATGCTGTTGCACGATAAGCCGCGCCGTCAATATTTTCCGAAACAAAACGAACGGAACCGTCACACATGGAAAAATTGGCACCGCCCGAATGGAAACTTCTAAAACCGACATTCCAATCCCATGCAGTCAAACCGTCAATTGTTGGGGATCCGGCACTGTTGGGCAATTTTTCAATCAACCAACTGTTTCTTGCATTGATCGGATGAGCCGTATTTGCGAAACATTGAGACCCCCAATTTTGCCAGTGACTCAAAGCACCAATACATTCGCCGAGAAGAAACGTGTTGGAAAGACCATCGGTAATATCTTCAAACGCAGCAGACCAGCCGCAAACTCCAATAACACCTCGCGGTTTTGTCATGTTATTTCCGGCTCCGGTGTAACCGGCGACATCTTGGTTATTATTTGTTCCCCATCCCAAGCCGGTTGAGTTACGGTAATCTCCGATGTTGGCAGCGTAATCGCATTGAGATAATGTCCAATCGTTATTGACCTGAACACCGCCGGAAACGCTGTAACCATCTTCGCCGGTTATTGATTTGGCGAGAGAATCGGAAGGGCAAAGAAAATTCGGATAAATTGTCCGAATAATCTTGTAATTGCACATTATTGACGGATTATTCATCATTTGATCGTGGTTGCTTCCTGTCCATGTAGACGGTCGGTTGTAAGGAACTTTCGACCAATCAATACTGGCGAAAGTCGCTGTCGCTTCAATATACGGTAACATTCTCGGTGCCCAGTTCCAACCCGCAGTACCGCGACCGCCGCGACTTGTATCGCTACCGCCATCGCAATTTGGTAACTGCAAACTGGTGTCATGGTAATTGTGCATTCCTAGTGCGAGCTGTTTCATGTTATTCGCACACTTCATTCGCCGCGCTGCCTCCCGCGCCGCTTGAACAGCAGGAAGCAATATCGCAATTAACAAACCGATAATTGCAATAACGACCAAAAGTTCAACCAGCGTAAAGCCGAAAAATCGAACCTGTCGATTCCAATTTTTTCGCCTATGTAGATAGCCCCCCCCCCCTATTTTAACACAAAAATTTTCTGACATCGGTTCATTTCCTTTCAAATTGTTGGGTTGTAACTGTCAACATATTTTACAGATCAGTTTTTATTACAATTTGTTAAATCTGCATAATCTGTTGACAAAAATTCTTAACAAACAAAATAATCTATTCGTTAGCGACGGGAGCTTGCTCCCGCACGGTTGGTCATTCGTTCGCTTGCGTTCGCAATTGATTGATTGACGGCGCAAGCGTTTTTCAATAATTTATCGTTTCGGTAGCAAGCTACCATCGCTAACGTGACTGTTGACAAAATTCTTAACAAAAATCAGACGAGATGAAACAAGTCTAATTTTTAACTTTATCACAAAACACGATAATTACGTACAGTATCAACAAATGTTCGGATATTTTCTGTTGGGGTTTCGGCGGGTAGGGCGCATCCGGCTCCGATGACCAAGCCGTGACCTTGAAAAATGTTGAGGGTGTTTTGTGTTGTTTCGCGAATAATGGATTCGTTGCCCAAACAGAAAACACCCGACGGATCAAGGATTCCAAACACAACAGCTTTTCCGTTCATTATTTTTTGGACTTCGGCAATATTGGTCTTGTAATCAATTTCAACTCCGGCAAAACCGCATTCGGACATTGATTCTAAAATCTTGTCCGTCTTGCCGCAAATATGACAAACCGTGCGGATGCCCGATTTTGTCAACTCCTCAACCAAACGTTTTTGAAACGGCATGACAAATTTTTTGTACATTTTCGGCGAAATCAAATCGGGACTCCCCATACTGTCACCAAAACTTGTCATGTCCGCTCCGGCTTCCTTGACCATCCGGTGAAACGCCAAATGAACAACATAACAACTCTCAATCAAACGAAAAATCAAATGTTCTTTGTCTGGATTGGCTAAATCCATCATCATATTGGTCATTCCGTACACCGCCGTCGCAAGACTAAACGCTCCTTGATCGGCATTGGCGCGGATAAATAATTCGCCGCCAACCTTTGCACGCATCAACCGAATCGCATCAAGATAAATCCCAATTCGCTCATCCTGATACAATTTTTCCGAACAAATCACATCCGTCACCTCCTCAATCCGATCCGAAATCGGCGCAATAACTTTCGCAGGCATATCGTCACTGAAATGCGTTTTTGCACCAAGCGCGTGTGCCTCCAACGCCGTATCCATGTCAGTCAAAATCCCATCAAGCCCATACCGAAACGACGCATCAATAAAAGCATTCGCCATGTTTTCCGGGCGGCTGCGAAATTGTTGCATTGTCATTCCTGCTTCGCGCGCCGCCGACATAAAATTGTGCAACATCACCGGAACACAATCCGTCTCCTTCTTGTCAAGAATATTATTGATTCGTTCAAAACCATTCATTTATTTTTTTACAATTTTTTTTGTTGCGCACAAAGGCGCGAAGGACACAAAGTAGTGAAATTTATTTGTTTTGTATTCTCTGCGTTCTTTGCGTCTCTGCGCGAAATAAAAATTATATTGCGCGCGGAGACGCGGAGAACGCAAAGGAAGAGAATTTTATTTTTTGCTGTATATTTCTTCGTGTACTCCATGCCTTTGTACGCAACAAATTATTTTACTAGGATTTCAAAGGTAACGTAACCGGAAGTTTGTTGCGATAACATTCCAACGCGGCAAAAACGATTTCATGACTCAAAACAGCGTCCGCAAGCGAACAATGCGATTCGACATTTTTTGAAACACAATCAACAAAATGATCAATCTCCGCCTGAAACGGATGATGCGAAACATCGCCGGAATCCGGTAAAATCGTCGGGATTTTGATCCAATCTTTTTGTTGCGGAAAAAATTCAGACCAGATTTGATTATCAATTGCGGTTCCTTTGTTGCCGAAAATTCGGATCGGAAACCGGTAAGGCATGACGCATTCGGCGTTGACGCATACTTTGGCTTTTACTCCGTTTGTAAATTCCGTCAAAATAATTTCCAATCCATCATATTCCATTGACGGGGCGTTGTTGTTCCAAGTATTGTTGATTGGGTTAAATTCACGAGTTGTTCCTTTGCGTTGACCACCGGCAATTGCGTACACATTTTTTGGTATTGCTGCGGAGTTCGGGTCGGTTGTTGCCAGCCACCGCGCGGCATCAACCGCATGACAGCCCGCAACCAACGACGCACTGATTCCGTGTTCGATTGTCCTCGCGTCATTCCAACCGCCCCACCAACTGCCGTTGTAACTCATATAATCAACTTCAACATAATACGGCTCGCCGAAAATATTGTCCGCCAACATTTTCTTAAGCAAAATCAACAACGGATTCCAACGTAACACAAAACTGACCACCGTTTTTACTCCCGATTGCGCTACAACATCACGCATTCGATAAAGCTCATCGGGGTTGGTTGCCGCCGGTTTTTCAATAACAAGATGTTTGCCCGCCGTTGCCGCTTGCAACACATTCTCACAATGCAAATGTTGCGGCGTACAAATTGAAACAATATCAATTCCCGAATGACAAAGTGCCTTGCCAAAATCCGTTTCAATATGAACATCTTCCAAACCGAGTTCTTTTGCCAAACAAACGGCACTCTCTTTGGAACGGCTGTTGATGGCAACAATCCGGCAATCAGAACGTTGCAAATAAGCAGCGGCATGTTGACGAGCAACCCAACCGGCTCCGTTAATAAGGATTCCGTACATATTGTTTTTTTGATTTTCCGGTTTGAC
>JAISQS010000200.1 GCA_031274045.1 Planctomycetaceae bacterium
TCAACCCATTCCATTGACATATTGATTCCTTTCAATATTTTTTCAAAAAAATAAAATAATCCCCCCAAACCACCACTCCAATCAATCTCGCGCATTCTACAAATTCTCGCGCATTCTACAAATTTTCACAAACCTGATCAATACCAAAAAAAGATGTGTGGTATAGCGAGGCGGGACGCCCGCGTTCCAGTCCGCGCCGCTTCGCGGCAAATGTCGGCGGCTGCGCCGACATTGGGCGTTTTGGTTTTGCCGATGCGTTTTCCGCCCCAGTTGTCGGCTTGCGCCGACGTAACCGCCCGGCGGTCGGTTACCCACCTTACGTTTGCCGACACGTTTTGGCGTTCAGTTCCAACTTGTTTGGTTCTATTACACACAGAGGCGGGCGGGATGCCCGCGTTCCAGTCCGCGCCGCTTCGCGGCAATTGTTGTCGGCTGCGCCGACATTGGGTGTTTTGGTTTTGCCGGTAGAAATTTCAACGCATTTCACGCACCTTTGGGACGAGGGCAAGCCTCGTCCCTACAACGTCAACGTTTTTTGGTTTTGGGCGATAGAAATGCCGGTGCGTGCTGGCGATCCAGTTGTCGGCTGTCGCCGACGCAACCGCCTGGCAGTCGGTTGCCCACCTTACGTTGGCTACCTTACGTTGGCTACCTTACGTTGGCTACATTATGTTGGCTACATTATGTTGCCAACCTTACGTTGTTGAGCTTACGTTGACTACATTTATTGTTGTCTGATATATCTTCCGTTGTTATTTTATGTCGTTTGCTTTTAGTTTTTGGATGATTTTTTGGACGCATTCTTGGCATTTTTTGAATTGGTCGGATTCGGCAATGTTCGCGCCGGATTTTAACCTGTTGACAACATCTTGCCAAAGCTCACGCAAAAACTCCGTGTGGAATTTTTTTGACCTCGCAATAACAAAATCCTCCTGTATCTTTTGCAACAACCTCGCTATACTCAACTTTATCGTCTCAGAACTCGAATGCAAAATCGCCTCACCACCAGCCGTTACCCCGCCAATCATTGCCACCTCCGCCACAAAAGGTGCCGCAATCACAGACCCAATCGCAAACCCGCCCAACACCAACGACACCGTAACAACCGGACGCACCAACGTCACAACCTGATCAATCGATTGCAACAAATTCACCGCAAAATGATTCTTCGCCGACCACTCCGAAAGATTCGTCCGTACGGCATTGTGAAAACTAACATCCACCGGCTCAAGCTCACCCAACACAGACTTCGCCCGCTCCAATAACTCCACACGCTTCACACCACTCGTCAAATTTTGCATCTCACACCTCAACACCGGATTGTCCGTTTGCGCGAGCGTCTCCAGCCGCTTAAAAACCTTCTCCACAAACGTCACCGCCGCACTCTCCTCACGCTCCCTGAAAAATAATTGCAAATTGTCATCCCGATAACGATAACGCTCGCCTTGCGCAAATACTTTTTTGGCAACAACATCCCGCAACTTGACCAACGGCATAACCAACTTGCCCCCAACAACACGATAGATATTGTTTATCTTCTGCGACCACGCCGGACGCTTCTCCTCATGCCACCACCGCCTAACCTCCTCCGCCAACACCGAAACCGGTATCGCTGGCAACTCCACCTCATCCGCACTATTCGCCCGCTCCAACGCCGACAACGCATCCGAAAACTTGACCGATGCCAACTCAATCCGCCGCAAATACGACGGAATCCCCTTTGACACATCCGCCAAAACACGAATCGCACCCATAAGCGTCTGAGATTTTATCCTGTCAAAATGCAACTCCGTCAAAACACGATGCAAATCAACCTCCTCCCACTCATCACAATTTTCACCCGAAACACCATAATAAGGCAACCGCAACTCCGACGCACGCCCCTCATCAAAAGGTGCCGCCAAATTGACAATCGGCACCGCTTGAGTCTCCTCACAAAATTGCTTCAACCACACCGGAAAATACTCCTTGTCAACATCAAAATTTAACATGTTAAACAGAACAACTATCGGCTTGCCCGCCTCCGCCGCCTCCCGAAAAAATCTACGCACCGCCGCATCGTTGTACTTTTGACTCGTCAACACCGCAACAACAACATCAGACACATGACGCACCTCACACGCCTGCTCCCAATTAACCTCACTGTCAGAATCAATATCAGGCGTGTCAAGAATCAAAAGACGCTCAGGTAAATTACGACCCGCCTTCCAAAAAAGACGATAACCCGAACCCGCCTCCAACGGCTGAAAAGAATTAGACCAAAGAACAAATTCAAAATTGCCGAAATTACGCCCCAACAAACCCAAAGGATCAACAACCGACTCCGAAATAATACAAACAGGATGCTTCGTACCAGATGCCCTATAATCAACACCACTACAATTCTCACGCGCAAGATGATTAAACAACAACGACTTCCCAGTGTTCGTTCCACCCATTACCGCAACTATCAAATAAGCACGATCATCCATCTGAGGAATCAACTTGTGAACCAACAACTCATACCAAGCCTCACCCTCCGGCAAACCAACTCCACACAACCCAACAACACCACAAAGATCTCCAACAACAACACCCAACTCAAACAACAATTCCGATAACTCACTAAACAACCCGCCAACCTTTTCTTGTTCCATACCCGTCTCAATTACCTCCACTCTCACATTTTTAAACACAACACAACATCAACCACACTCCACACAATAAATTTCATAGCACACCAATAAAATTTATTGTACGTTTTGTATAAGGTTGCCTTATTACGGATTTTTATGTATGCTTGTACTTGTCTAAACGTAGGTCAACTTTTGCCCATAACAAAACAAAGGTCAAACATCATACAGGAAAATCAAACCAAAACAATCCATTGAATTATTTACCCAAATAACAATTACGCAATAAAAATTGTAATATATCAGCGAAATATCCGTCTAACTCAACCTTATTACAATAAAATTCCCAAACGCCCCAACGGGGCAATATAATCCAGCCCACCGCAACGCGGTGGGAATCGTGAATTTTTAATATCCAACGCCCTGAAAGGGCAATATAAAATAAATCGTGACCCACCGCGTTGCGGCGGACTAGAATATGTTGTCCTTTCAGGGCGATGGATATTGGAAAAATCGTAACCCGCCGCGTTGCGGCGGGCTGGGGTATGTTGCCCTTTCAGGGCGATCAGTAACACAAAATCCGAAATAGTCAGGAAAATTATTTACTACAATTGCAGTTTTCCAGAAAAAATATTTCGCTGATATATTACTTTGAAATGATATTTGGTACAAATTCAAATCGAGAAATTATTAGAAGAGGCGTAAAAGAGCAAATGGAAAAATACATGTATTTTAGGCACTTTATAGGACATTCTTATAGTTCCGAATTAAAATGGAGTGAAATGGAGTTATTGGTAAAAAATCTTGAATCAATCTGGCAAGTAATAAAATCAGATTTTGAATTAGGCTCTTTTATATTTTTTTGTTGGTACACTAACATAAAATAATAAAAGAGTTTTTGTAAAACTGAACCGCAACAGGTAACCAAGTTTCCCTCCCTTAATAACCAACGAATCCCCCCGCACGTGCCCTTATCCCTTATTGTTGAGTCGTGGCGTGATCGTGAACTTTATCCGTAACAAATAAGGGGATAAGGGCGCGTGCGAGGGGGGCTTCGTTGGTTATTAAGGGCGGGAAAAACTGGTTACCTGTTGCGAATTGGTTTGAGTAATGTTGATTGTTTTTTTATGCAATGCAGGCGATAATTTACCGTAACAACCTTTTATATTTTGTTTTAACACATCAACAAAAAACGATAAAAGAGCCAATTTGATATATTGTAGTAGGATTTTTTGGTGTTCGGTTGGTTGTGTGATGTAACGTTTTTTGATTTCTGTATCGGATTTTGTTGGCAAGATCACATCGACGAGCGAAATTTTTCCAATCTTCCTTCAAAAGTTCCTGTTCAAAATTTTTCAACGTCCCCTTTGATGTACCAATAACATATTTTCGGTAATATATACTTTTTATACTTGAAAATTCCCATTCGCAATCACCATCGCCATAATTTTGTTACTGATATTGATCCCTGACTAACTCACGCATTACCAATTCGCGATGTACGCCCAACTTTACTTACCTTAATAACTATGCGACAAACGGTATTGGCTGTCT
>JAISQS010000242.1 GCA_031274045.1 Planctomycetaceae bacterium
GAAGTGAAGTGACTGGACAACAAAAGGCAAGTTTACAAAAAAATCACCCGTTCTACAATACCAATTACGAACTTACGCCTTAAGTTAATACGTATGGGGCGTTGCCCTACGCTATGATATTTTGCCCTTTCAGGGCGTTGATACATTGTATTGATACAGTGCTTGATAAAAGGCACGATGTAAAAGCCACACAAAAAACGAAATAATCAGAAAAATTATAGAATCTCTTTGTGTAAAAAGTATAACCGGAACTGTTTTTTAAATATTGTTGAGAATTATTTGAAAATTATTTAATTTTGTTTTTGTATTTGTGTTTTTTGGGTTATACTTTTATCTGATTTGATTTGGTTTTTTTAGATCGGTGGTTTAGGTGCGTGGTAGTGACATGAATTCGCCGACGGATTTTGGTACGTTTGGGTCTTTTTTTGGTTTTTTGGTTTTTTTCTCTGACCAGAAGCTGTTTTTTGGATTCGTGAAAAGACTTTGTTTGCCGTTTTGATTTTTGCCCGAACCCAAACTCGTACAACCGCCGCACACACCAAAAAACAAAACCACCAACAACATCACCACAACCACCCTCGACAAAATAACCCGAAACACACCAAACGAATATTGCTCTCGCGCATCTATTCTTTTTGTGTTGTTTCGGTCAGGTGATTGATGTTCGGTGTTTCGTGTAAATTTGGATGTTTTCATTGGTATTAAGCTGGTTTTTAAGTTACTTATACTTGTGCTTTCTTTGATGTTGATATTTATGTGTTGTGTTCGTTGACTTATCTGCGGCAATGTTCAACCGGAACCGGCGACTTTTACGTCAACGAATTGTGCGGCACGTGTGTATTTTTTTGATAGCGGCGAAATGTTCGTTTGCGGTTACTGTTATTGTGAATTTTCGCGGTTAATTTGTAGGATTGTTTTGACAAAAAATTTCGATATGATATTGCCCCTTTGGTTTAGTTGTCTGTTGTTGACATCAAGAAAATCGAATCGTTGCCAATGTTAAATAATGTGTATAAGTCAAACCGCAGCAATAACACAAGCAGATACCAATACTGGCGAACATCGATTCGAAACCGACCTGCCGCTTTCGTTATAATCGGCAAAATCGTTACAGGAGTTAAATCTTATGAGCAAAATTTACGAAAAAAAATATAGATTCTTTTTTTGGGTGATAGTTTTGACTGTCGGTTTTATTGGTCTGTTTTTTGGCGGAATTATTGTTGCGCAAACTGAAGTGCCGTCAAAAGAGATTTTGCCCGAAAAAGTTTCTGATAAAAAGCAGCAATCTGCACCGACATTACCGGCAGCTCCGGCTTCGTCTACATTGCCGCCCAAATCGGATTCGTCCGCGCCGGTATCGAAAACTTCGGAATCTTCATTGCCGCAACCCGTGTTGCCCAACCATTCTTCATCTCCGGTGCCGTATGCGGTTGTTTTGAATCAACCGTTATCGGTTATGGGATTGACGGCGCGGGAGCATTGTTGGGGTAGGTTTGTGCCTTCGAGTTGGCGTAGGTTGCAGACGGTTGCGTGGACGAATAGCGGCGGTCGGCGTATTGTGAATGTTACGGAGACGAAGACGGTGTTGGATTCGGTTGATGTTGATTCGGTGGTGTTGGTTGAGACACCGGTTGCGGAGGGGGGAGGCAATGGAAATGGCAATATTGAACCGGTGAAGAAGCGGTTTGATTTTTTTAATGTTCCTGTTGGTGACGGGACAAAGATAACGATAGGTTTACCGATGAAGCTTGCGATAAACGGTCGTGTTGTTCCTTGTGAGCGTAGAATATATGAGCAGACTACGCCAACAGTTACACGCAAAATTACCGTTTGGTTTTCAACTCAAATTTATCCATACGTCATGCGTGTTGAGCGTATTGTCAAAAGTGTGCCGACTGATGCCGAGCCGGAAGTAAAAGTTTTAAGTCAATCTACGGTTGAGGTGGTAGAATCGTCGGCGTTCAGGTTGCGGACAAGCAAGCAAGGAACATATCAAATAAAAACTATAAAAAAGAGCGGCGATGTTACAACGGTTACGAGCAGTTATTGTTCTCAATATGTTCCGGGCGGATTGGTGCGGGAAAGTACGCAGGAATTTGACGGCGCGGGGAACGAGATACGTTCAATTGAGACGCGGTTGTTGAATTACTACTGCGTAAATCTGCCGCTAACACCGGCTATTATCATCCCGAATCAAACTATCGTCCAAGAACAACCTCTAATCATCCAATACGAACCAGTCCGTCCGCGTTGGTTGAGATCGCATAGATTCCGCTCGGTGCCGTACCCATACTACGCAGAATAAACCTTACAACAACACAACATCTTTTAATAAAATAATTCACAAGAAGGTAATTGAAGGTATGGGAAGTTTGTAATATATACTTTTTACACTTGAAAATTCCCTTCACAATCGCAATCAAAATGATATTGTTACCGGCAATGAGTCTTTGCCAATTCGTGACTGGTGACCAACTTCCCCATCCCTTAATAACCAATTAACCCCCCAGCCACGCGCCCTTATCCCCTTA
>JAISQS010000272.1 GCA_031274045.1 Planctomycetaceae bacterium
CGTGAATCTCTTTCGTAGGGCGTTGCCCTACGCTATGAGCTTGTTGCCCTTTCAGGGCGTTGATACTGCGATGAAAGACACAATGTAACACCCCCACAAAATCCGAAATAATCAGGAAATTTTTATTGTCAATGGCTACTAAGGTTGTTTTGTTGAGGAAAAATCAGGTAAAAATAAGGTTTGAGTTAAAGCCGGATATTTCGCTGATATATTACCATAACTCCAACCTTTTTGACACGCAGATGATGCTGATTGTCAAGATTTGCGCAGATTTTTTTATAAATACCTGTTCTTCTTTATCTGCGAATATCTTTAAAATCTGCGTTATCCACGTGCTAAAAATCCGCGTGCTAAAAAAGGTTTGTTTTACTAGCGCGTTGCCAATTTTCACTGATATATTACTTATTCGTTTTCGTTTCCTTTGATATTTTTTGCTTTTTCGATGTCGGCATCGGCTTTTTCTTTGTTTCCGATTGCGCCGAAAGTTGCGGCGCGTAGCTGATATGCGATAACGCTTTTCGGATTCAACTCAATAACTCGCGACAGATGTTGAATAGCCGGTCTGAATTTTCCTTGTGTTCGCAACAGAATTCCAAGATTCAAATGAGCAATTAGATTATCCGGCTCCGCCTCTAACACTTTTTCATAATCAATAACCGCATCATCCGTTCTTCCTTGTTTTGTCAAAAGTACGCCTCGTGCGCAAAAAGCTTGTGAGTTATCTTTTGGATTTTTTGAGCGATTTATTGATTGAGAGTAGTCGGCAATTGCCTCATCAATATTGCCGATTTTTGCGTAGATCGCGGCTCGTGCGTTCCATATTTTTGTGTTATCGGGATTTGTTTTTAGTATTACGGTGAAATCTTCGAGAGCCCCGATTTGATCGCCGCTCGCAACTTTCGCATGACTGCGGCTAATATACGCATCAATATCATTCGGCGCAAGTCGAATCGCTTCATCAAAATCTGTTATTGCCGAATGATATTTTTTGAGATGCACGTACACCATGCCGCGACTGCTGTATGATTTTGCGTACTTCGGATTGAGTTCAATCGCTCTGGTATAATCCGCCAACGCCTTTTCATAATCGTTAAGTTTAATGTACACAAGACCGCGATTCATGAATGCTTTGTAATCATTCGGGAACAATTTTGTGACTTGCGTGTATTCTTCGAGAGCGTCGTTGTTGCGTCCCATCGCTTCGAGTGCGTTGCCTCGATTCCCGTGCGCTCTGTAATGATTCGGATTAACCTCAATCGCTTTGTCATAATTTTCCATCGCGCGATGATAATCCTTTTGCAAGAAAAAAATCAATCCGCGAGCCACCAACGGATCAGGATCTTTGGGCGAAAACTCTATCGCCCGATCATAGTCCTCAATCGCATGATCAATTTGCCCAACAGAAAAATAGACCAGACCGCGATTGAAAAACGCCTTACCATAATCCGGCTTCAACTCAATCGCATGAGAAAATTCAGTAATCGCAGAACTATTATCGCCGCGCTTACGATGAACACAGGCAATATTATAATACGCCGCCGCCTCATTAGGCGCAAAATTCAAAACAGCATTATAACTCTCCAAAGCCTGATCAAATCGACCCAAAAACTCATAAGCATTGCCGCGAGAATAAAACGCCTCAATATAACGCGGATTAACCTTCAACGCCGAATCAAACATCTCAAGCGCACGCTCACAATCCTTCTTCTTCATGTACTCCAAACCACGACGGAGCATATCTGTTTCATCAAACATAACAATAGCAAAAAAGAAAAAGTTAGTTGTTAGAAGGCTGCTTCGACTCGTCTATTTTCGGTTCGCCTATTTTAGGTTCGCCTATCGTCGGCTCGTCTTTTTTTGACTCGTCTTTTTTTGACTCATCTTTTTTCGGCTCGTCTATCTTCGACTCGTCTTTCTTCGTTTCGATTTTCTCTTCTGTTTTTTGAGGTGTTGAATCTTTTTTGAACAATTCATCAAGAGCAGGTGAGATACCTTCTGGGTTTCCTATTGCGTTTGGATTTTGTTTATCAAATTCGACTTTGAAGTCGTCTGGGTTTGGTTTTGATTCGATGGTTGCGGCGGCGTATTTGGTGTAGAAATTTTTTGTGTCGGATTTATTTAGTAGTGATATTTGTGTTTCTGCGATTTTTGATTCGTATGTATTTGGGTATGATTTAACTATTTTTTGGTATTCGTTGATGGCATCGGTGAGGTTGTTTGGATTTGTGTTTATTGCTGCCAATACTTCGAGGGCTTGTGCTGCGCCTAGTCCGGCTTGCCGTTTGAATTTTATTTCTGCTCGTCTGCTGTCTCTTACTGTTTTGAAGTAGTTTAGCGATTTTTCGAGTGTCTCAATTGTCTGTGCCTTGTTGTCAAAACCTGCGTTGCAAGCTTTGGCAAGTAACAGTTGCCCTGCTGTTATTCCGGCTTGATATTCAAAAAAACCGTCTTTGGTATTTGCGAATATATCGAGCGACGCGAGCGGATCGGGCGTGTCCAATAATTTAAAGTATTGTTCCCACATGTCGGCTTTTGATGCGGCGTTGTTTCGCGACACGTAAAATACCACCGACAAAATCACCGCCACCGCCAGCAAGAACATTCCCAAAATTTTTCTATTGGGATAAATCCAATCTTCATATTGACCGACAAGAAAATTTGTCAAATCGTTTTGACTTCTTTTTTCCATTTTAAAGTTTGTTGAGTTAATTGTTAGTTTGTGAATTGACAGCATACGTATCAAAACACAATTCAATGTAATGTAATAAGTGACAGTTCAAATCCGGCGAGCCGTGTTGGTAACATACCAACAAACCGCACATACCGCAGGCAAAACCCAGCACCACACCGCTCCAATGCAGAACATAATTCCACCCAGCCAAAAAAACGAGTGCAAAGTATAGGTTATTCCTATACACTGCGTCAAGAGATGTTTTTAAATCGCAGGCAAATAATTTACAAGAAGGTTAAATAATTCACTGGAAGGCAAGTGAAGATAATGGAAGAATATTTTTTTGAGAATTACGAACAAGCAAACGCGATCCGACGGTTGCGCTGCGTTACACCGCCGGTTATGCATTATGCCGTCGCTTACGCGGCTAAAATATAGGATAGCAATATTTCGTATTTTTCGTTTGTTTTATATTCTCAAAAAAAACGGTCATCAAAAAAGTTATTTGAAGTAGGATTGTTTTGATCAAAATTTCCTGTATTATGTTTCGCCGTTTTGATGAGAGTTGTTGACGGCGTGATCTCGTTTTGGTTGCGGTCAATTTATCGAAACGAAAATTACTGATTATTTCGTTTTTTGTGGGGATTTTACATTGTGACTTTTATCAAGCACAGTATCAATACAAAGTATCAACGCCCTGAAAGGGCAAAATATCATAGCGTAGGGCAACGCCCTACGATAATTGATTACAAATAACCTTCGCCCCAACGGGGCAACAATATCAGACCAAACGGAAGTTTTTAGTTTTCAGTTTTAATATAATCCTTACAGAAAACTCACCACTAAAAACTTCCATTATTGTTGATATTATTGGGGCGTTGCCCCGAGTGGTGTTTGTGAATCCCTTTCGTAGGGCATTGCCCTACGCTATGAGCTTGTTGCCCTTTCAGGGCGTTGATACTGCGAATAAAAGACACAGTGTAACACCCCCACAAAATTCGAAATAATCAGAAAATTTAAAAACGCTTCCATTACCTTCCCTTAACTTCTTGTGAAAAATTCCTTAACTTCCTGTGAAAAAATTCCCCCAATCACGCACGGACAAAAATGAAATTTATTCCGCTACAATTAAATGGTTCTTATCGTATTGATCTTGAATCTCGCGGTGACGAGCGGGGGTGTTTTACGCGGTTGTTTTGTGCGAGTGAGTTGAAAGAGATCGGTCATGCGAAACCGATTGTCAATATCAATCACTCTTACACAAAACAAAAAGGAACCGTTCGCGGCTTACATTTTCAGTATCCACCTGATTGTGAGATTAAAATTGTGAAATGTATTCGCGGGGCGGTTTGGGATTGTATTGTTGACATAAGAAAAGGTTCGCCGACGTTTTTGAGGTGGGATGCGGTTGAATTGACGGCAGAGAACAACAGGATGATTTACGTTCCCGAAGGTTTTGCACACGGATTTCAAACGCTCACGGATGATGTGGAAATTATGTACTTTGTCACCGCTTTTTATGCTCCGAACAATGAGGACGGATTGCGATTTAACGATCCGAAATTAAATATCGACTGGCAAGCAAAAGTAACCGCCGTCTCAGACAAAGATCACAAACATCAACTGATCAATGATCGACAAAATTGGAAAGGAGTTGTACTCACATGAAAATTTTAGTTACAGGAGCAACCGGATTTATCGGACGTTACGTAGTGAAGCAACTGCTGTTGACGGAACATGAAATTATTACGACATCAATAAAAACCGACACGCCGCTTGATAACACAACTGATAACACAACATATATTCCGTGTGATTTAAACATTGAACGCTCTGATTATTACACGCTGTTCGGGCAACCGGACGCGGTGATTCATTTAGCATGGCAAGGACTGCCGAATTACGACGAACTGTTTCACATCGAACGTAATTTGTGGACAAGCTACCGGTTTCTGAAACAACTCATTGAGGCTGGCACAAAAAATATTGCTGTGATTGGAACCTGTTTTGAATATGGTTTACGAGAAGGTTGTTTGTCGGAAGAATTGCCTCCCAAGCCGAATACAAATTATTGTATTGCAAAAAACACGTTGCGGATTTTTTTGGAGCAGTTGCAAAAAAAAATTCCGTTCGATTTCAAATGGATTCGGTTGTTTTATTTATACGGAGAAGGACAAAATAAAAACTCAATTTTAGAACAATTAAAATCAGCAACAGATCGCGGCGACAAAATTTTTAACATGAGCGGCGGCGAACAACTACGTGACTATCTGCCGGTTGAAATTGTTGCGGAAAATATTGTGAAAATTTTATTGCAAAATGAAGTGCAAGGTATCATCAACAATTGCAGCGGCAAGCCGATTTCGATTCGGCGATTAGTCGAGGAATATTTGAGACGTGAAGGGAAAACGATTGAATTGAATTTGGGTTATTATCCTTATACGAATTATGAGCCGCACGCTTTCTGGGGCTGTACGAAATTGCTCAATAAAATCTTGACCGTAACCAAAAATCCGACAAGATAAAACAAATTGTTGAACAACAGATTTTGCAGATTATTTTTTTATCCAAATCTGTTAAATCTGCAAAATATGTTGACAAAATCCTTGGTTTTTTAGCAAAATGAAAATACTTCATATTACGGCACATTTGGGTGGCGGGATTGGGCGTGCGTATTCAGGGATTACGCGAGAGAGCGAGCGGTTTGGTTGTTCTCATGAAATTATTTTGCTTGAGCGGGCGGAGAAGAGTTTTTTTGTTGAGCGTGTGAAGGAAAACGGGTGTGCGGTTTATGTCGAGCCGAGTTTGCAAGAGATTGCAAAAATTATGCGTAATGCGGATATTGTGCAAATCAATTGGTGGCATCATCCGCTTATGGCGAAGTTCCTTTATGAGTTTCCGAATGTTCCTGTTCGGCTTGTTGGTTGGGTGCATGTTTCGGGTTGTACGTATCCGCATTTGCGGGCGGATTTTTTGCGGAAATTTGAACAGATTTTTTTCACGACGAGTTATAGTTACGAAAATGCGGAGGTTGCAGATTGGGTTAATGGCGACGGCAAAAATAAAACGTCAATCATTTACGGCATGGGTGACGCGTCCCGATTTTTCAATATTACCAAAGAACCGCATAGCGGATTTCGTATTGGTTATCTTGGGACGTTGGAGTTTAGCAAGTTGCATCCGGCGTTTGTTGAGTATTGTGCGAGTGCGGCGAAGGTTGCCGATGACATTAAGTTTGTAATGATCGGCGACAACTCAAACAAAGAAAAAATACTCAATCAAGCCGACCAATACAACATCGCGGATCGTTTTGAGTTTCGTGGGTTTTGCGAGGATGTCGGCGAGGAATTGTCGCGGCTTGATTGTGTGGGGTATTTATTGAATCCGTATCATTTCGGGGCAACAGAAAATGTGATCCTCGAAACAATGGCTGCCGGCGTACCGGTGATTTTGATGAATCAGAACACGGAAAAATATATTGTGGAAAATAATAAAAGCGGTTTTTTGATTTATAATTCGGATGAGTATCGTGCTGTTGTTGAGTTGCTTTATCGGGATCAAAATGAGCGGAACCGGATTGCCCAAAATGCGAGGGATAGAATTAAAACGAATTATTCAATCGAAGCGAATACAAAAAAGTTGTATTCGTTTTACGACAATATCACGCAATGCGACAAACGTATTGTAACGTTTTGTGATATTTTTGGTGAAAGCCCGTCGGATTGGTTTTTATATTTTGTCGGACAAGAACGCGCAATATTCAATGAAAAATTCCATGAAAATAAACTTGACAAACTTCCCGAAATTTTCAAAGGAGAATCCAAAAGCTCCATAAAACATTTCGCAAAATATTTTACGGAAGATGAAAAACTGATGACGTGGCTTGGATGTTTGGACACGTTATCAAATGGATTGACAAATTACAGAATGATGAAATGAAAGGAATAATGCGATGACTGTTAATGTAATGAGAGAGAGAGAGAGAGAGAGAGAGAGAGAGAGAGAGAGAGAGAGAAACGGCGCGGTGGCGTGATTGTCCGATTTGTGGTTGTAAAGAAGTTGAAGTTCTTTATAAGCAAAAACAGCTGCAATTAAGCGGCGCTATTTTTCCAGATGAAAGTGATATTGTTGCTTGCTGTCAATGTAGTTTTGTTTATGTTGATAGTGATTTGTCACAGGAAAAACTTAATGAATACTATGAACATTTTTCAGTTTATGAGATGGAAGATGGTTCTGTAAGTACAGACGTACCTAATCAAACTGAATATGAACGTTTTGAATTAGGCAAGTGTTATGCCTTGAAATATTGTCAAAAGAATGACGTAATTATGGATATTGGATGTGCAAGTGGTGCATTTCTCCAGATATTGAAGGAAAATGGGTTTACGAATTTATATGGCATGGATCTGTCTATTCAAAATTTGGAGAATCTTAGGATGAAAGGAATGAATACAATTCATGGTTCAATAACAACATTGAAATTGGCAAATGTAAATGCAAAAATGATTGCGATGTTTCATGTGCTAGAGCATTGCTACGAATTGAATGATGTGTTGTCAAATGTTAAATCATTACTTATACCAGGTGGACTTATTTTAATAGAAGTTCCGAATGTGGCAAAATACAACGAAATAGAACATTCACATCGTTATCCATATTTATTGACTCACGAACATATCAACCATTTTAGTAAAACCACAATCATTAATCTTTGTCAAAAACAAGGTTTTCAAGTGATTGAATCAAAAGAACAAATTGTAACAATTGTTGAAAAGTGGCCAGCTATTACACTTCTTTTACAATTGACAGACAATTTAAATGATACAATTACTGTAGATCAATTTGCAGTTGAAAAGTTCAAAGATTATATTTCATTATTACATTTGTCGCAACAAAATTCATTTGAGCTAAAAAATAAGTTAATTAGTAATTGGGTTTGCTCACAAACCCCAATCGCCATTTGGGGAGCAGGTGAGGCTTTGACGGATATTCTTGTAAAAACAGAATTAAAAAAATGTAATATTGTTCATATTGTAGATAATGATATTCACAAACAAGGAAAAGAAATTATTAAATATACGGTTTGTTCTCCGGATATTTTGAAAAACTATCAAGGAACAATTGTCGTTGTCGCGAATTTTTATCTCAAAAATATATTAGATGACATTGTAAGTCGTGAATTAAAAAATACGGTTTACACAATTAGTGATCTTGACGTTTAATGTTTTAAAAAATAAGACAGACCATTTAACTAATATTGCACATTTATGGCAGAGTATAAAATAAAAGCAAATACACAACGAATACCATTGCAGGATCATATTCCTTTAAATACACCATTACGTGTTTTTTTGGAGACATCAAGTATCTGTAATTTTCGTTGTTATTTTTGTCCGCATGGAGTATCGTCGGTTAACAATGCAATGATTAACATGATTATGCCTTTTGAGCTTGCAAAAAAATGTATTGATGATATTAAGCTGTTTCCGCAAAAGATAAAACTTCTGACTCTTTCAACAGTGGGAGAACCGTTACTCAATAAAAAATTGCCGGAGATCGTAGCTTATGCAAAACAAAGCAATATTGCGGATAATATTGATCTGGTTACGAACGCTTCTTTAATGACGCATGATACTGCAGATCAATTGATTGCTTCGGGAATTGATAGAATTGACATTTCCATTTATGGATTGTCCAAACAACAATATGAAAAAAACTCTTCTGTTAAAATTAATTTTGAAGAATTTGTAAATAATATTCGTTATCTCTATCAGAATAAAAAACAATGTACTATCGTTATTAAGATTTGTGATGCTGCGTTGAAGGAAGAAAATGATGAGCAACGGTTTTATACGTTCTTTTCAGACATTTGCGATAGAATTTCGGTGGAATCTATTGTCCCGATTTGGTACGGATTGGAATATGATTTTCAACGTGTCGATGCGAGTCAGAATATTTACGGAAAACAAAGAATAACAAAAAACATTTGTCCTCCATCGTTTTTTTCTTTAGAGATACATGCCAACGGTAAAGTTTCACCATGTTGTCAGGATTGGAAACATCTTCTTATCATTGGTGATGCCAAAACAGAATCTCTACACCAAATTTGGACTGGGGACAAAAATTACCATCACCGTATTCTGCAATTGAAACAAGGACGATCAACAATACCTGCTTGTGCAGATTGCCAATATCCCGAAACGGTTGTAATAGATAATATTGATCCTTATCGTGAAATGATTTTACGACGATTTGAAGAACGAAAAATTTGATACAAAAATGACTGTACATTCGGCAATTTATCAGGCTCATATTAGTAAGCAAGAACGTACCCCTTTGCTGCGAGTTGTTCCTTTATCAACTCCTTATACGGTTTTATTTGAAGTTTCGAGGCTTTGCAATTTAAAGTGTATTTTTTGTCCGCAGAGTAACAGAGATCAATTCCGGTTCTTTGACGCAAATTTATTAGATTTTGACAGTTTTAAAAAAGCAGTCCGGCAACTAACCATTTTCCCACCAAGAATAAAAAAAGTTTATATGCATGGTACTGGTGAATCAACATTAAACCCGCAACTTCCACAAATGATCCGTTATTTGCGAGATCAAAACGTTACAGATACGATTGACCTGACCACCAATGGTCTGTTATTATCAGAGCAACTTGGACAAGCACTTGTCTGTGCAGGCTTAAATCATTTGCATATTTCTGTAGAAGCATTGTCTTCACAGGATTATCAAAATATTACTGGCAGAAAAATTGATTTTGATGAATTTGTCCATAATATACAAGTTTTTTCTGCATTACGCGAAAATTGTCGACTCACAATAAAAATTGCGGACATAAGCGTACAAACACAAGCAGCTAAAGATTTGTTTTTTGAAATTTTTTCACCGATTTGCGATGAGATATTTATTGAGAATATTTATCCGATTTGGCCTGCATACGGACAAGGAACAAAACTGCATCAAAAACAACATGAAGAAATTGGTCAATATGGTCAACCTGTTACCGATAAAATGGTTTGTCCGCAGATTTTTTCGCAATTAGCAATCAAATGCGATGGTAGCGTTTCGCCATGTAGTGTTGATTGGAATAATGAAAATGTGTTAGGAAATATTCATCAAACGAATTTATTTGAGATGTGGAATGGTGAAATTTTGAAGGAAATTCGGCTGAAACACTTGAAAAACGGACGAGATAGCATGATGCCGTGTAAGCAATGCGGGCTTCCGAAATACTCATGTTTTGACAACCTAGATGAGTTCAAACAGGATTTAATTGAGAAATTTGAGAGGTAATTTTATGTATCAAAAATATATCACAAGATTGGAAAAAATTTTGCATGAGCGAGAAATCCAACCGCCAATAACAGCTAAAAATGCCTTTAAAAAGCTGAACAATCAGCAGATATTACTTTATGGAGCAGGTGCATTTGGTCAAGAGAATTACGACCTATTTACAAAAAACGGAATAAAGCCGATGGCGTTTTTGGATCGTAATGCCAAAACAGGAGAGACCAAAAAAGGTATTCCGGTTTATCAACCTAATGACTCGGTGTTGCCAGTTGACTTACGTAGTGAATGCAAAGTTTTTATATCAATCTCATTGCCAAAAAACAAAATGAATATAATAAAAAACGATTTATACAACATGGGATATGTTCATTGTAAAGAAGTACAAACAATGACGGCAAGACAAGTAAAATTTGACGGAGTTGTTACGGAAAATCCTGATTCCAATTACATCGGTGCCAATCAGGAAAAGATATTGCGAACGATTCGTTTAATGGCGGATGAGGAAAGTTGTGACACTTATATTTCATGTATAGGCGGACATTTGTTGCGAAACTATGATCATTGTGTAGAAACTGATTTTCCCGTCCAATATTTTGATGCGGGTGTTCTCTATAAAAAAGGTTTGTCACACTTTGTTGATTGCGGTGCTTATACGGGAGATAGTTTGCAAACCGCTTTACAATATTGTGATTTCATTGAAGAATATGCTGCGTTTGAACCGATACCTTCCAATTTTATGAAGCTTTCAGAAAATGTAACTACGATGCAGTTACAACAAAAGGTCAAACGTGCTTATCTGTTTCCGTGCGGGGTTGATGAAAAAAACGGTAATGCGAGATTCTCACTCACTGCAAGTTCTAGTGCCATAACAAACAATACAGATGGGGCATTGTTGCCGTTGGTTAGGCTGGATGACGCATTAAAAAGATTTCCGGCGACATTATTGAAAATGGACATTGAAGGCGCAGAACCAGCGGCACTTCGAGGAGCGGAAAACTTGATAATACAACAAAGACCTGACATGGCGATTTCTGTATATCATGCCGCAAATCACTATTGGGACATTCCCTGTTTTCTGGATGACCTGAAATTGGGATATCGTTTTTATTTGCGGTCTCACACGCCTGCTACATTGGAAACTATTCTTTATGCTATCAGTAACAAATAATTGAAAGAGCAGAATCATGATTTATAGGGAATATGGAAAAACCGGTAAAAAAGTTTCACTTGTAGGAATGGGAAGTTCAAGATTCAATCCGGATAACACTCTGTTTATAAAAAATGTTGACTTGGTGTTACAGGCATTGGAACTTGGAATCAATTACTTTGATACTGCACCGACGTATGCTTCCGGTGCCAGCGAAAAAATACTCGGTACTGCATTTGCACAAACAAAAAAAGAATTTTTTATCTCAACAAAATCCATGTTGAGCATGGAACCTGTCGCAACTGATGTATTAAAAAGAATCGAAATATCATTGAAAACGTTAAGTGTTGATAAAATCACATTTTTTCATATCTGGAGCATATTGAATATTCAGCAGTACAGGCAAATTATTGCACCAGGTGGTCCGCTTGAAGGAGTGTTAAAAGCAAAACAACTCGGCATGGTTGAGCATATTTGTTTTTCTGCTCATTGCGGAGGCAATGAAATCGCTGAGATATTGCACGATGGATTATTTGACGGAGTAACGCTCGGTTTTAATGCGTTGAATTTTCGTCACAGGATTGATGGTTTGAAGAAAGCCCATGCAATGGGTTTGGGAGTTGCGATTATGAATCCGTTGGGGGGCGGACTTATTCCCAAAAATCCGGATTATTTTCAATTTTTGAAGGAGGAAAGTTGTAGTATTGTTGATTCGGCATTGCGTTTTGTGGCATCACACAAAGAAGTGAGTACTTTGCTTGTCGGAGTAAATAATGAGCGTGATCTGCTGGAAGGTATACAGTCAGTTTCCGAAACAAATTTGTTCTCCGACGAAAAATTGACTGCATTATACTTGTCAGCAACAAATTCGCTTGACAATTACTTGTGTACTGCTTGCGGATATTGTGACGGTTGCCCGGCTGATTTACCTGTCAAAAAACTAATGAGCTTGTATAACGAATATATTTTATCGAATAAAAATATTGAACACTATCATTCGAGATGCTACGATTGGTTTCGAATTTCTCCGCTGGATATTTTTGCCTGTATCAAATGTGGCAAGTGCGAAAAGAAGTGTACACAACATCTTCCAATAATAGATCGCATCACGGAAATGAATAAATTCAGTCATCGTGAAATTAAAAAATGGCAGGAGATTGCAGACAGGGTTTTTCCAAAAAACGGTGAAAAAACAGGCATTTACGGTATTTCGTTTGATGCAGAACATTTATTACGATCCTACACAATGATTCATGGCAAAATTGATTTTCCGATAGTATTTTTTGATTCCAACAGTGCAAAATGGGGAAAACGTTTTATGGACACGGAATATATTATCCAGCCACCGGAAGCAATTTTGGAAAACAATATTAAACGTATTGTGGTTACTGCAAAAAAATATTACACGCAAATTAAAATCTTTTTACAAGATTATGTCACGGATGATATGGAAATCATTTCAATCTAAAAGAGGATAAAAATTTACAAACGATTTAAAAGGGAATGCCGTTGAGAAATGGAGACGTAAAATGATTCCGATTTCGGTGCGAGTTGTATTGCCGGTGCAATTGCAGCGAAAGTGGATTTTTTACCACAACCGACAGACGTATTTTAAATAAATCCGTCAATGAAATAATATTAATCAATCCTATCCAATTTATACTTTTTGCACTTGAAAATTCCCTTTTCAATTTCAATCACCATGATTTGTAGAGTCACAATGCATTGCGTCTCTACTTTGCCCTTTATCAATACACGGTATCAATGCGTTGCATCAACGCCCTGAAAGGGCAAAATATCATAGCGTAGGGCAACGCCCTACGATAATTGATTTTAAATAACCTTCGCCCCAACGGGGCAACAATATTAGACCAAACGGAAGTTTTTAGTTTTCAGTGTCGATTCGTTAGCGACGGGGGCTTGCCCCCGACGAGACGGAGCGGGAATCGTGTTGATATTCCAAACCGTCACCCACCGGCGTAGCCGACAATTGCCGCGAAGCGGCGCGGACTGGAACGCGGGC
>JAISQS010000277.1 GCA_031274045.1 Planctomycetaceae bacterium
CCCGACTGCATCCGCAACATCACTTGACCCACCCAAACCCCAACACAAAAAATGATATTGCTACAAACTATCGGTAAACTAAATTGCCAAAGAATCGGCAACTCCTTGTACGCATCCCAAAACGAATACCGCAACCCGTGTCTTTTAACGTTGCGCAAAATAAAGACACTGTTGATGAATATATTGGCAACCGTAACCGCCAATAACGCCATCACTACCCCATGAAGCCCGCCAAATTTTGCCCCAACAAAATAAATCGGTATCGATAACAAACCGACAATAAAAATCGTATACGCTTGTCCTTTGAAGTCGTGAAAGCCAGACATTATGCCGACTTGCGCCGACATGAAAGTCATTAGGAATAATAACAACGCCCCATACCGCATCTCACGCACAAGCCGCGCCTCACCCAACATCGTCTCACACAAATACGGAACACAAAAATAAAAAACCAACGCAGCAACCAACGACAAAATAAACGTCAACAAATAATTCAACCCAATAATCCGACCAACCCGTTCTTTGTCATTGTGCAATAACTCCGCGATATATTTTGTACTCGCCAGCCCCATCGCGAATGTTGAAAATGTTAAAAAAGTTGCCGCAGTTGATCGTACTAATCCAAAATCACCAAACGTCTCCTTGCCCAACATTCGCGCAACAATAATCATCGCAACCAACGTCAACACCTTGCCGAGTCCATTGCCTAACACCGACCAAAACGTGCCGCTCGCAAGACGCTTTCCTATCGGCGATCCTTGTACTCGACCCAATAACGGTCGCAACATCATTGGACAATATCTGTCCGCTAACACAGATAGACTCAATTTTTCTTAACGTCCTTGTTTTTTGTTTTGGAGAACTGTATTATCGAATGTTGATGAATATTTTTTGGTTCACTAATTTTAAGCTATGGAACGAGCCGATTGCGTTTTTTTACGCTAACTTTAATCTGTACAATTCGTGTTTAATTGATTTTGCTCCCAAGCCAGCAAGTCTGACGATCTGTTTTATCCTTTGTAATACACGCGATTTAACATCTCTCTCTCTCTCTCTCTCTCTCTCTCTCTCTCTCTCTCTCTCTCTCTCTCTCTCTCTCTCTCTCTCTCTCTCTCTACCGAATTCATCAATGACAACTCGTTCGGCTATATTTAACGTTGCGCTTTTACAGATTAGATCAAATTGCTTACTCGACGCAAAGCAAACTCCAACTCCTGCCGTATTCGCTCCCAAAAAACGAACAATTGATGCAAGAATCTTACTTCGTGTCAGAAAGTAGGTTAATCGTACTGAAAAATCCTCAGTAAGCCATGAATCCATTATCCGTTCACAAATAATCATACTTCCATTCGGTGTAAGTAATTTTGTTGCCGACTTCAATATGTCTGTTTGTAATTTTCGTGTTCCTCGATAGGTTGAAGTAATACAATGATGCAACACATCAGAAAAACAAATTAAATCAAATGTTGTATTGGACTCAACCAATGTATTCATCGTTTCAAGATTATCCAAAACCAATCGCTTTCGCGGGTGGGACTTGTTTTGATCCAACATAAATTGTGCCGAATCAACTAAAGTACCTTGAGCATCAGGAAAAATTTCGAGCAATAAATCAAGAAACATCCCATTTCCACCGCCACAATCAAGGATTGATTTAATAGGCGTTTCCACGATTTCCGGTAAATGTTCAAAATAGGAAACAATTCCCTCCGGTATTCCCCCTACATGGAGAAACGCCTCTAATTGTTCCGTGCGTAATTGATAACCTGACGTTTTCATGAAACACTCTTTTTATTTTCCGCATACATGCTCAGCACTCCAACTTCCTCATTCTGCAAGACACGCAAAATTCGTTCACTTGCTTTTCCGTCACCATAAGGATTGCGCGTCTGTGATATTTTTTTATAAAATGTTTTGTTGTTCAGTAACAGGTTTATATTTTGCACAATATTGACATGATTGATTCCGGCAAAAATGACTGTTCCCGCCTCAACCGCTTCAGGACGTTCCGCTATGTCTCGCGTCACAACAACCGGCTTACCAAGTGAAGGAGCCGCTTCTTGTACGCTGTTGGAGTCCGTCAAAATCACATCACTTCGCTGCATCAAATATACAAACGATAAATAATCAAGCGGCTCGATTAAAAAAACATTTTTCCTACCGCTAAGCAAGCGTTGAACGGGTTCCTGAACATTCGACTTCAAATGAACCGGATATACAAATTGAACATCTTCTCTTTCCGCCAAATCCGAAATAGCATCACAAATTTCCAAAAAAGCATCACCGAAATTTTCGTGTTGATGACCCGCTACCAAAATTGTCTTACAATCATCTGCAAGAAAACTAAATTTTGATTCAAGTTCGTTTCTCTTGTCAGGACTATTCTCCAGATATTGTAACGCTTGAAATAAAGCATCTATCACCGTATTGCCCGTGACATGGATTCGCCTCGCTTCAATTCCTTCGTTGATTAAATTCTGTTTTGATCTCATAGTCGGTGCAAAATGTATTGATGCAAACTGTGTTGTTGCACAACGGTTGACATCTTCGGGAAGCGGCAATTGTTCGTTAAATGCCCGAAGTCCGGCTTCAATATGCCCTACTTCAATCTGGTTATAAAATGCCGCAATCGAAGCTGCCATCACTGCTGTTGTATCGCCTTGAACCAGCACAGTGTCAGGTTTCCATCGTTGAAATATCTCTTCCAAACCTTTAATCACTTTCCAAGTAACATCGCCAAACGTTTGATTCGGAATCGTGATGTCCAAATCGAAATCAGCCTTGAAATCAAATATCTCCATCACTTGGTCAAGCATTTCGCGATGTTGACCGGTAAGACAAATTTTTGTGTCTATGCGATCATCCGTCAGGAAAGCACGAATAACCGGTGCTAATCTAACTGTTTCTGATCGTGTCCCCAAAACAAACATCACCCGCTTCTCTTTGTCCGTAAAGGGAACCAATTTATTTTGAGCAGTAATCATTTTCTTTGTCGCAACCTTGTAAACTTCGCAAAAATCAAGTACCGTTTTTTACCGGGAATTTGCAATGTCACAAACTTATCGTGATAAACATATCTACAGCAAGGTCAATTATGCAGCCTGCTTGTCAGTATGAATTGAATCCAAATCCTGCTCTTGAAATGACAGAACAATAACAGCATTATCAACAGTTCCGGTATCGAGGTATTGCTTAACGGAATGTTCGCAAATTTCTGATAGCTTCAATGTCAGTCCGAATAATTCATTCCGCCGCTCATTTTGATATTCAAAAAAAATCCGCAATGTCCCAATATATTTCTCTTCAACAATAAGCGGAACCGAACAATTCATGGACTTTTCCGCATAATTATTTTTCTTTATTACATTTTCCCATTCACCGAAAAAATCTTCGTGTCGACATGGAATATTGATATCGAGTTGTAATTGCCTGCATGGGTAATTGTGCAAAATTGGAATGAGTTGATTCCAAATTTGCCGCCATGGTCCGTTTCCTTGCGTGTGGTATATTTCGCCGTTCCGTTGATTGTATTTTTGTTTGTTGAACAATTTGCGAAAATGTCCCTTAACACGCCCTAACAAAATTAACAACTCTCTGCGTCCAAATAAATCTGTTGAAATAGCAATACACAAAATACATAACGCTACAACAACAGGTATAAAATCATTTCGGTAATAAGCACCCACAACAGCAGCAATACAACCCGGCACTATAAGCAAACTCAAAATTGAAAGCACAATATATCCCGATGAAAATTTCAATGACAACAAATGATGTATGTGACCTCGATCCGGCGAAAATATTGTCCTGCCCGAATTCATTCTGCGAATCACCGCAAAAAAAGAATCAACCATAGGTATCAATACAATGACAAGAGGACCACATACCGAAATTGTTCCTTTTTCCAAAACACTTGCGCGAAACATAAATGTTGCCAACACAAGTCCGATAAACATGCTACCTGTGTCGCCCAAATAAACCCGTGCGGGCGGTCTGTTATGCATAAAAAAACCGCCTAAACCACCCGCAAGTCCCACACTTAATAAAGCTATCCCAAAATGATTATTGATAAACGCCACACATGCCGTTGCAATAGACATGTGAAATCCAGCCGTAACTGCAACTCCATCCGCTCCATCTAAAAGATTGATAGCATTGATCAAACCAATTATCCAAAACACAGCCAGAGGATAAAATAAATGATGTAAATTCAACTCAGAACCAAAAAACATTACCTCCGAATAATGCTTAGCAAAACCAACTATTACCGATGCCGCCACAATTTGAAAAATCAGTTTCGTACGCCCACTCAAAACATAAATATCATCAATAAGACCAACTCCAACTATCAACGGCGAAACTATCAATAAAGGCAACAACAATTTCGGAGATAAACCAACCGCAAAAGCAAAATTATCCCGAAATGTACATATCAATATCATCGCAACCGACATTACCAAAAATATCACCAAGCCGCCAGCAACAGGAATCGAATTCGACTGCAACTTGCGAACAGAATCAGGATGATCAACCATACCAACCCTAATCGCGATCAAACGAAACGGATAAACCAAAACCAACGTCACAACAAACGCCAGCAAAAATAAAAATATCGTTACACTAAAAAATGTCATCCTTAACAAATTTGTTTTTTGACCACAGAAGTCAAACATCCTAAAATCGTCGCACTTCAAACGTGCCGCTCGCAAGCCGCTTTCCTATCGGCAATCCTTGCACACGACTCAATAACGGTCGCAACATCATTGGGCAATACTTATCTGCTAACACCGATAGACTCAATTTTTCTTAACGTCCTTGTTTTTTTTGAATTTTTAACATGACTAATAAATTTACAATATTATTTTTTTGTACCTTTTTTTATTGTATGTTTAAATTTTACTACGGCAAAATTAAATTCTATTGAAGTTTCAGTACCGGTTGTTTCTATCTCCGGATCAAGTAATTCGGTAATCAATTCACCGCTTGATTGCATTAGTTTTTTCCTGATTATTTCGGATTTTGTTGGGGTGTTACATTGTGTCTTTTATTCGCTGTATCAACGCCCTGAAAGGGCAACAAGCTCATAGCGTAGGGCAACGCCCTACGAAAGGGATTCACAAACACCACTCGGGGCAACGCCCCAA
>JAISQS010000282.1 GCA_031274045.1 Planctomycetaceae bacterium
CCGAATTTTTGCAAGAATTAGCAAAACAACAAACATAATTTTTCTGATTATTTCGTTTTTTGTGGGACATGATTTTACGCCCTGCAAGGGGCAACATACCCCAGCCCGCCGCAACGCGGCGGGTTACGATTTTCCCAGTATCCATCGCCCTGAAAGGGCAAAATATCATAGCGTAGGGCAACGCCCTACGATAATTGATTATAAATAACATTCGCCCCAACGGGGCAACAATATCAGACCAAGCGGAAGTTTTTAGTTTTCAGTTTTAATATAATCCTTACTGAAAACTCACTACTAAAAACTTCCGTTATTGTTGATATTATTGGGGCGTTGCCCCGATTGGTGTTCGTGAATCTCTTTCGTAGGGCGTTGCCCTACGCTATGAGCTTGTTGCCCTTTCAGGGCGTTGATACTGCGAATAAAAAACACAATGTAACACCCCCACAAAATCCGAAATAATCAGTAATTTTTAACGCAGAAAGACGGAAAGAACGGAAAGCGCGGAAATACGGAAGACGCAGAATACGCACTTCCGCGCCTTCCGTCCTTCTGCGTTTTCCGTGTTAAAAAATTATTTTCCGTTCCATGATTTTCTTGCGCGGCTGCTTGGTATGTTTAGCAACTGGCGGTATTTTACAACTGTTCTTCTTGCAACTTGTACTCCGACTTCCTTGAGACTCTCTACAATTGCCTCATCGCTCAAAGGAGCGTTTTTGTCTTCGTTGTCCACAATCTCTTGCAACTTTATCCTTACGACATCTTGAGAGACATTTACGCTGCCGTCCGACGATGCGATTGTTCCGCTGAAAAATCTTCTGAACGGATAAACTCCTTGCGGTGTCATCATCCATTTTTCGTCACACGCTCTTGAAACGGTTGTGATATGCACTCCTACAACCTCTGCTATTTGCAGCATTTTGAGCGGTTTTATTGCGTGATTCCCTTGCTCAAAAAAATCTATTTGATGATCAACAATCGCCTGCGCAACACGCAACAATGTCCCCTTTCGTTGCTCTATCGCATCGATCAACCATTTAGCTGATCCTGCGTGTTGTTTGATATAGTCGCGGGTGTCTTTGTCCACGTTCCGATTTTTCAGCATATTGCAATAATACTCGCTGATGTGCAGTTGATGCGAACGCCCTTCCTCCAGACGCACTACATATTTTCCTTCGTCGTTCTTCTCAACTATCACATCCGGTATTATCTTCATCGCCGCTTCGCCGGAAAATTCCGCACCCGGACGCGGATTCAACCTACGCAACTCAACTATCGCACTCTGAATCCGCTCAACAGAATAACCCATCGCCCGAACTATATGCAACATCCGATTCGCCGACACATCCTCAAGATGAGATAACACCAACTCACGAACCAAATCACAATTCGGCGAATTAGGATCAATCTGCAATATAAGACAATCCTTCAAATCACGACCGCCTATTCCCGGCGGATCAAGTTTGCGAATTATCAACATCGCCTCATCAAAAAATCCTCCCTCAACCAACAACCCATCACCAAGAAATTCTTCCTTGCTATACGGAAAATAACCATTCGAATCAATGTTGTTAATAATACGATCAAGCATCAAACGCACCGGCTCCGAAAAATCAAACCAACTCAATTGACCCGTCAAATACTCTTGAAGCGTCTGCGACGGAGAAGGAATATTCGCCTCCGCGTCATTGCGGCGTTCATTTTGATCTTCAAGCCAATTCTGCGACCGCGACGGCATCTCATCTATTGTGTCAGCATAAACTTGAGCAAACTCATCCGCTATCTGAAATTTCTCACGCATGTCAGAAACAATCGGCAAATCAGAAGACAACACCCCATCGGAAACCACACCCGCCGAACCAACCGAAACATCAGAACCGGAACCAGAACCGGAGTCAGAGTCAGAACCATCAGAGATAATTTTGTCAACAACATCGGCATCAGAAAATTTGCTGTCGTCTGAAGCAACCGCACCGAAATCAAATTCATCAAATTCATAATTGCCCGAATCGCCGGAATCGTTCGAATCGTTCGCGTTGTAACTGTCATCAGCATCATCGCCGGAAAAATAATCAGATGAATCTTCGTTGGCACTTTCCTCTGTTTGCGATAAATCGTTTTCATTTGAATCCGTACCGTCAGCGTACTCGTCGCGCGAGTCAACATCAGCATCCAGTTCCAACAATGGATTCTTCTCCAACTCCTGATCAATCCGCTCTTCAAGTTGCAATACTGATAATTGGAGGATTTCCATTGATTGGATCATTCGCTGCGTCAGTACCTGTTTTTGTTCCTGACGAAGTTCCTGACCGAAAGAAAAACGCATATTTATTACCGCATTTTTGAGGTTTGTGTTTGATTGTGTTTTTGAAACTTATAAATTGCACGCGGCAGTTTATAAGCCATTTGAGAGAGTCCTCGTACAAATTTCTCTTTTTCGCGTTCCTTGCGGGTTATTCAATTTGATCTCTATTGCAAAAAAGGTAATTAAAGACAAAGGAAGAGTATTCCAAACTTCCGTTACCTTCTCTTGCCTTTCTGTGTCAAATTCCCACAAGTAACAATCAAGCAATAAAAATCAGAGAATTTGGCACTACGGTGTTGTTTTTCGTTAAAGCCGAACACGCAAAAAACGCTTATTTGAGGCATCAACACGAAACTATGATAGAGTGATTTTATTTTCCGTCGCGTAATCTTTGACCTAAATAATTATCTAGGTCTTGTATTGGCAGGATTTTTTCGATAGTTTTTTCAAAAGGATATTCGACCCGTCTAAAAGTTACCAAAGACCCGTCCAAGACGACGTAACATGCTCTTGAGTCTCTGTCTCTCGGCTGCCCTACTGATCCTACGTTTATCATAACTTTTCTGTCACCCAAAACATATCTGCTATCAATATCATCCGGCGTGAAAAATTCGTGGTCTTCGGTGAATACTCCCGGCACGTGTGTGTGACCTTGAAAAGAGTATTTTGGAACGAGAGCAAACAGTCTCTCCATTTTTCTCTCGTTATATATGTCATCTTGGAATACGTATTCGTTTAGTGGATTTCGCGGCGAGCCGTGAACGAAAATATAGTCGTCCTCACGGCAAGCTCGCGGCAACTCATTCAGAAAATCCCAACGTTCATTTGCACCGGGCAAATTCGGATTTTCCAGTTGGTCGCGTGTCCAAAAAATCGCACGTTCCGCGCTGTGGTTGAAGCCTTCGGGATCAAATAGAGTTGCCTGATCGTGATTGCCGAGAAGGCATACTTTCGCCTTCTTCCGCATCAGATCAATACACTCAATCGGATTCGGACCATAACCAACAAGATCACCTAAACAGTAAATCTCGACGATATCCTGCGAAGCAATGTCAGCTAACACCGCCTCAAACGCTTCAAGATTACTGTGAATGTCACTAATGATTGCACGTTTCAACTTGCCTACCTCTATACCCTTTTGGGAAGCACTATTTTAAGTTGCTTACACTTGAGCCTTCTGTTAATGTTCACGGGCTCTCGTTCGCCTGCTTATCTTACGGAAAGCTGGCTTTTACGCTTTTGTGTCAGCGAAATGTGTAGCACGTTATGTGTTATTTAACCGCCGAACCATGTTCAGCCACGAATTGGGCGAATCATACCAAACTTGACAACTAATTGGAACTGCCACCATCAGCTTTTTCTCAAATTTTTCCAACACAAGAATCTTTTTGTAACTATTTTGACGAATACACAAATTACATAAAACAAAATAAGGACATTATTTTGTTGCCCGCCGACGGCAGCCGACAACGGGATCGCCAAACCGCATCGGAATTTCTATCGCCCAAAACCAAAACGTTCGTATTGTAGGGGCGAGGCTTGCCCTCGTCCCCAATAGGTGCGGGAACATGTTCGGTCAACGCGTCTTCTTTCCGTTGGGGCGGTTTACTCACCGTACCAACGGAAAGAAAACGTCAAGATTATTTTCGTTGCGCTAATTATAACCAACAACCAACAAAATACGCGAACGGCTTCGCCATACTACTCGTCCTCATGTTCAACGTTCGCAATCATGCGTGTAAATAATTTCAGGTTTTTGAAACGTTCATTTAGATCGGGTTCAATGCACTTGTGTATGGCTTTTGCCAAAGTTTTATTTATTTGCGGTCGATATGTTGTGATTTGTTCCGGTGGTTCGTTGTGTGACATTGCGGCGTTTGCGTTGTCGCCGCGAGGCCACGGCAACATTTTAGTACAAAGTTCATAGATCGTCACCCCAAACGCAAAAACATCAAGCCGCTGATCCGTAGACTTGCGCCGAACCAACTCAGGCGCCATATAATTCGCAGTGCCGGTACGATTGCCCGGATCCGTAAACGGCGAACGATTCGGCACCGTCAACCCAAAATCTGTCAACTTCAAAACCGTACCATCAGCAGTAAACAATAAATTACGCGGACAAATATCACGATGAATAAATCCCTTCTCATGCACCGCATCAATCGCCTCCGCAACCTGACGAATATAATGCAACCGCGCTCCCGCCATAAGATCCTCTTGAACAAGAAGGACATTGTTCAAACCCGAACCGGCAAGATACTCCATCACAAGATATTGTTCATTGTCCGTCGTTAATCCGTGCGAAAGAGTCTTGATTATATACGGATGATCAAATTGCACCGCAATCTCACCCTCAGATGGTTTGCCCGCAGATTGGAAGCGAGATTCAATTATTGACGTTTTCGCCTTGTCAAGAATCTTTAGCGCAACGATATCTCCCGTCTCGCGATCCCGTGCCTTGTAAACTTTCGACATCGTACCAGACATCGCTGACAATTGAAGTTCATAACGCTTTTTGTAATCCAATTTTGCACTGCCGAACAAATTCTTAAAAAAATTCATTTCACCTACCGTAATTAGTTTTGGATGAAGTTGGGTTTCAACGCAATATATCGTAAAGTTCTCTGATTGTTAATTCC